>JAUPKS010000191.1 GCA_030837315.1 Planctomycetota bacterium | reverse complement strand
GTATTTGAAGACGAGGCACAATTTTGGTTTTATGGTAATTGATCGGTTTGCGCGGCAACTTGAAACGGGGTGTGATCAAAAAAAATTCCAGTCTTTCTTTTGCAAGAAGACAGTAGAAGGCGAAGATGTTATACTATTAAAGCCACAGACATTTATGAATTTAAGCGGTGGTGCGGTAAAGGAAGCTGCAGATATGTATAAATGCGCGCTGCAAAATATTATGGTTGTGTGTGATGATCTGGATTTGCCTTTGGGAAAAATACGGATGAGAAGGAGTGGTGGCTGTGGGGGGCATCGGGGTCTGGAATCAATCGCGGCATGTTTAGGTTCCACGGGTTTCGCACGATTAAGAATCGGAATAGGGCGCCCCGCAACAGGAGATCCGGGTATGTATGTGCTTTCCCCATTTTCAAGAGAAGAAGAAGGCATAACAACAGAAGTTATCGAAAAAGCCTGTCAAGCTTTAAAAACTTGGATTTTCCATGGGATTGAGGCTTGTATGAATGTGTATAATTGAATAAATTTTTTTGTCTCGCGTAGGGATAGGGATAAAAAGGTTTTGTATTTTATAGTAAAAATTAAGAGTAGGAGGAAATGAATTTGAGGATGTATGAAGGGTTGTTTTTGATCGATAACGCATATGCCAGCACGGAGTGGGAAAATGTAGTCAAACACATCCAGGATGTCTTGCAAAAGAATGGGTCTGAGATCCTAAAAACAGAAAAATGGGGTGAAAAAAAATTGGCATATAAGATTAAAGGTCATAAGCGAGGGACATATTTTTTGGTCCACTTTAATGCTAATAATTCGGCTATTACAACGATCAGAAGAGACTTTCAGCTTTCTGATTATGTTGTCCGTTCGTTGATTGTAAGAGATGATAAGATAGAGGAATTGTCTCAGATAGGTCTCTCGGAAGTGCCGGTGGAAAAGGATACCACTAAAATGCCCGAAATAGCTGACACGGTATTATCGGAATCAAGTGATGTGTCTGTTAAGGTCGCAGATAAAGTATAGGATTTGAAAAGGAGAACGGTATGGCGAGTCTCAATAAAGTTTTTCTTATGGGAAATCTCACTCGAGACCCAGAGCTGAGATATACTCCGGCTGGATTGGCGGTTGCAAGTTTTGGGATTGCAATTAATAGGGCATGGACTGCCAAAACTGGTGAGCAAAAAGAAGAGGTGTGCTTTGTTGATATTAATATCTTCGGGCGTAGAGCGGAGGTTGTAGGTGAGTATTTTAGTAAGGGAAATCCGATTTTTATCGAAGGGCGTTTGCAGTTTAATCAATGGGAAACGAAAGACGGTCAAAAACGGAGCACCCTTCGCGTTGTTGCGGATAATTTTCAATTCATAGGCGGGTCGGCTAAGCGCGCTGGAGATGGTGTTGGTGAATCGTCAAAAGAGAATAAGCTGCCGGAAGGCATGCCAGAAGATGTTAATCTTGATATTAATAATGAAGAGATACCGTTTTAGATAGTTTTGTAAAATTTTTATATACGAGGGTTAAGAAGTATGAGTAAAAGGAAGTTCAATAAAACAAGCAAGTGCCGGTTTTGTAGAATGGGCATTGTAGAGGTAGACTACAAAGATATACAAAATTTACAGAAACTTACGACGACGCAGGGAAAGCTTTTTTCGAGAAAGCGTTCCGGGAATTGTGCCCATCATCAGCATTCGGTAAAGAGTTCTATTAAAAGGGCGAGATTTATGTCGTTGCTTCCATATGTTACCTAAGAGGAGATAAAAATGGAATTATTGTTGAAGAAAAATATAGACAAGCTTGGCATGATTGGCGATGTCGTAAAGGTGAAGGACGGATACGCAAGAAATTATTTGTTGCCGAAGGGGTTGGCGACGACTGTTTGTCCTGCCAATTTAAAACAAATAGAAAAAGAAAAAATCAAGATGGAGTTGCAGTTAAAGGAAGAAAGAGAACGGTTGAAAGGGGTGTTGGAAAAACTTTCTGCAGCTTCCTGTACGATTTATGCAAAGGCAAACGAAGAGGGCAGGCTCTTTGGTTCTGTTACGGTTGCTCAAATAGCGGATGCATTGGCAAAGGAAGGATACCCGGTAGACAAGGATACGATAAAACTAGATAGCCCAATAAAAGTCTGTGGTGAGTTTGATGTTACGATTGCACTCAATCCCGAGTTGCAAGCGAAGTGTAAAGTGTCGGTAGTAAAAGACAATACGGGCCAGCCAGAAAATGCCTAGTTTTTCGTTGGGGAAGTGATGATGGTTGTTGAGTCTATTCTTGAGCGCACATTACCTCAAAGTATCGAGGCAGAAATGAGCGTCCTGGGAGCTATGCTCTTGGATAACGAGGTTATTAGTTTTGTTGTTCCCATACTGAATAAGAATAGTTTTTACAAAACGGCACATCAGGAATTATATCAGACTATAGTAGAAGTCTATGATAAGGGGCAGGTGGTAGATTTAGTTGTTCTTAGGGAAGAACTGAAAAAGCGTTCGTTGCTGGAAAAGGTTGGCGGCATAGAATATTTAATGACGCTTGAGGAAGCAGTTCCTACGATAGGGAATGTAGAGTTTTATGCGAATATCGTACGAGAAAAAGCAATAAAAAGGAATTTGATTGAGGTTGCAGCAACTATACAAAAACAAGCCTTTGATGTGTCCAGTGAAACAGATCAGCTGCTTGATAATTCAGAAAGGGCTATCTTTGATATTACCCAAAAAAAGTTTAATACCTTATCCACAAAGATAAACGAAATCCTCAAGGAAACATTTACCCGTATTGAAAACCTCCATGATAGACAAAACAGATTAACAGGATTATCGACAGGTTTTTATGATTTGGATGACCTTACCTGTGGATTGCAGGCGTCGGAACTCATTATTGTTGCGGCAAGACCGAGCATGGGTAAGACGAGTCTTGCGCTAAATATAATCGAACATGTAGGTGTGATAGATAAAAAATCTGCCGTGTTGTTTTCTTTGGAAATGTCAGCGCAGCAAGTAGCACAGAACATGTTATGTTCTCATGCGCGGATAGATGCACACAAACTGAGGAAGGGTTTTTTAGAGGATAAGCAATGGAGTGACCTTTCGTACGGGATGGGATCGCTTTCTGAGTCTCCAATCTTCATAGATGACACGCCGGGTCTTACCGTATTGGAAGTGCGTGCAAAGGCACGCAGACTGAAAGCTCAATATAATATTCAATTAGTTGTGGTGGATTATTTACAGCTAATGGAATCCCCACGCTCCGAGAATCGGCAACAAGAGATTTCTGTAATTTCTCGTGGTTTAAAATCCCTTGCCAGAGAATTGTCCATACCTGTCATTGTCGTTTCCCAGCTTAATAGGTCTGTGGAGTCGCGAGAAGGTCACAGGCCAAGGATGTCTGATTTGCGTGAATCGGGATCAATCGAACAGGACGCAGATGTTGTTATCCTCTTGCACAGAGAGGAATATTACGATCCTGAAAAAAAAGATGGTACTGCAGAACTCATTATTGCCAAGCAACGTAATGGACCTATCGGGGTGGTGAAGTTGGCGTTTCTTTCCCAATATATGCGTTTTGAGAATTTAGCCTCTGTGGGTAACAAGTGAAGTTTTGTAAGGTTTTACTACAGGCAGTGGGTTTGATCGTAGCGCTTGTTATAACCGTGTGTTTTTGGTATGCAGGAATTATTTGCGCTGATACTCAGGAAACGACAACACGAATTATTAAAAAGATTGAAATTAAAGGAAATCATCGGATTAGTGCAGCCGCAATAAGAAGTAGTATCCGGGTGAAAGAAGGCGACCGTTATGATCCGCAGTTGGTAAGCCAGGATGTTGATGCAATTTGGTCGCTTGGGTTTTTTGATAATATCGAAGTAGAGCTTGAAGAGATAAGGGATGGGTTGCGGCTGATTTTTGTTGTAACCGAACGGGTGGTAATTGATGAGATACAGTTTCATGGGAATAAAAAGATTAAGACCAAGAAACTGAAGAAGCTAATTGAAATAAAACAGGGGGATTATTTAAAGCTCTACCTTTTGAAGTTGGATGAAGATAAAATTAGAGAGCTTTATATTAAAAAGTGTTTTAATCGAATACAGGTGCATGCGGAGAGTAAGTTGGTAGACGGGAAAACGGTGGTAATCTTTAACATTGACGAGGGTCCGAAGATTCGTATTGCCAAGATAGAATTTCAAGGGAATGCGAACTTCAAGCGGAAAAAACTTCTCAAGCAGATGGAGACCCGGCAAAAGCGTTTTCCGACCTTTATCTTTCCGGGCAGATTCGACCAAAAAAAGTTTGAATCCGATATTGAGAAGGTAAAAGAGTTTTACATGAATAACGGATGGTTAGATGTCGATATCGGGTGGGAGATAGCGTATAGTGATGACAGGAAGATGTACATTACTGGCCATATAAAAGAGGGAGAAAGGTATTACGTCGAAAGCTTGAAGATCGATGGAACGTCCCTGTTTACCGTAGATGAATTAAAGGGAAAATTAAAGTTACAGGAGGGTGGGCCTTTCTTTTTGGATGCAGTCGAGAAAGATACCTATCAACTCCGTTTATCGTATGGAGAGCAAGGGTATATTACAGCCCTTGTCAAAGAAAAACACACCTTTGGCGCTGAAGGCGCAAAGGTAAATGTGTCTTTTTCTGTAGAGGAAAAAGATAGGCACTATATTGAAAAAGTCAAGATAGTGGGAAATGATAAAACGAGAGACAATGTTATCCGGCGGCAGTTGACGTTTTATCCTGGCGAAAAGTTAGATACAGAAAAGATCCGTGATAGCCAGCGGCGTCTTTCTAACACAGGGTATTTTGATATGGAGTCAGGTATGCCTGCTGGTATTAATTTTGAGCAGGGTTCCACGGCTGATAGGCAAAATATTGTGGTAGATGTAAAGGAGGGGCGGACGGGCATGTTACGGTTTGGTGGTGGTTATGGGGCAAATGTCGGGGCGTTCGGTGACATTTCGTATACCGATAGGAACTTTGACGTAATGGATATGCCAAAGAGCTGGGAAGATTTTATGCAGGGTAATGCATTCCGTGGTGCTGGTGAGATATTGACGTTACGATTTAGCCCCGGGTTTGAGAGAACAGAAATCATGGTGTCTTTGACTAATCCCGCTGTGTTCGATTCTCCTTATAGCGCAGGAGTGAGCTTGTTTAACTTTCTCCGGTGGTATGAGGTGTATGAAGAACAGAGCTTGGGGTCAAGAGTTTCTGTGGGGCGAGAAATTCAGAGGGATTTTTTTGTAAGATTAAGCCCGGAGCTTAATCTTATAGACATTGATAGACGGGATGATAAGGAAGACACTCCGCAGGATGTACTGGATGTTAAAGGTGGCCATTTGAAGGCCGGCGTTACCTTGTCTGCAACTATGAAAAAAACGGATAACGTTTTTGCGCCAACGAAAGGGTATGAAGGAGAATCGTCTGTGGAAGTTGCCGGGTTGGATGTGGATATAGCGAAATATAAATTTCAAACAACAAAATACAACACACTCTTTGAAATTCCAAAATGGGGAAAACACGTCATTTCTTATGGAGGTACTTTTGGTGTTGTAGAATCAACCTCTGGACAGGAAGTTCCCATATTTGAAAGATTTTACGCCGGTGGTTATGGCTCGCTTCGTGGGTTTCGGTATAGGGGTGTGTCGCCTGTTGATAGTAAAACAGGCGACCAGGTTGGTGGTGATGTGCTGATTTTGATGAACACAGAATATCTTGTGCCTATATATAAGGATATGATTCGTGGGGCATTTTTTGTTGACAGCGGAAAGGCAGATGAGTCGGTCAGTGATATTAATTTTGACAGATTTAGATTGACTTCTGGTGTTGGATTAAGATTGAGTATTCCTTTTCTTGGTCGCTCAACGATATCAATTGATTATGGTATTCCTATTGTAAAAAGGGACGAGGATGAGACTGAGACAATTTCATTTAATTTTGGAGGAGGCGGTAGCTATTAATTATGAAATCAGAGAAAACGCGTGAGAAGAATGTGCAAAATATAAAGAGTGTTTCTTTTATTATAGCGAGTTTTATCTGTATGTGCCTGTTTTTGTTGGCGAACATACAGGCAAAAGAAACAGGAGCGGTCGCTTCGTCTTCAAAAGGCCTGAAAGTGGGTGTCGTTGATCTCAATAGTGTGTTTGAGAAGTATGAGAAGAGGAAGGTGTTTGATGCTCAGCTTAAAGAGCAGGAAAAGCAACATCAGAAAATTGTCAATGATAAAAAGAAAGAACTTATCAGCCTCAGTGAGAAGATACAATTGTTGGATTTGGGGAGCGAGGCCAGAAAAAAGGACGAAGAGTCCTTTGAGAAAAAGAATATGGAACTGGAGTCCTATGCGAAGTATGCAGAAAAGAGCCTTACAAGAAAGTATAAGGATTATTTCGAAAGTCTCTATACGGAAGTCTGTAAAGAAATAGAAGATATAGGTAAGCGTGAACAATATGATCTGATTATTAAAAAGGAAGAGCCAGAGTTGCAGAGTGGCGGAATTTCGGAATTACAGTTTAAGGTTGGGATCAAAACAGTCCTCTATAATTCCGATGCGGTTGATATTACCATTCGGGTGCTTGATAATTTGAATAAAAGATTTTCAGAAGGAAGTAAGGGAAAGTAGTTCGTGGTCAACACACAAAAAACAATTAAGCAAGAGATTGGGTGCTCTGGCATGGGTATGTTTAGAGGCGGGACTGCAAATCTCCATTTTAAGCCTGCTCCGTTAAACGCGGGCATATATTTTGTCCGAGTGGATTTGCCAAACCGGCCGAGGGTTCCTGCGCATGTTCGCGCCTTATCGGGTAATTACAAGCGCATATTACTGAAGAATGAAGATGCTGAGATAGAGAGTGTGGAGCATCTCATGGCGGCCTTGGCAGGGTTGGGTATAGACAATATGGAAATTGAAATAAATGGGCGGGAAATTCCTGCGGGAGATGGGAGTGCTCAACTGTTTGTGGAAATTTTCAAGAAAGCAGGGATTGTAGATCTCGGGGGCAAAAAAAAAGTTTTTATGGTACAAGCCCCTATTATGGTTAGTAATGGAAATGCAAGTGTTATGGCTGTGCCGTGTGAAAAAGGACTCGTGTTTTCATACACGCTGGATTTTCACGGCGCATTTATTCAACAGCAAACTTATGATATTGAATTTACGGAAGAAAATTTCTGCAGAGAGATTGCACCGGCAAGGACATTTGGTCTTAGTACCTATATTGAAGAGTTCAAGAGACTCGGTTTAGGGAAAGGGGTTACGGATGATAATAGCATTATTGTACATGAAGACGGAAAGATGACAAAACCAATTTCTATGAAGCCCGCAGAATTACGATTTCCCAATGAGCTTGTAAGGCATAAAATTTTGGATATGGTAGGCGATCTTTCCCTGGCTAACGTATTAATTCAAGGTCGTATCATTGCAAAGAGGTCTGGGCATTCACTGAATGTTCAGCTGGCGGAAAAGATTGTAAGTGTCGCATGATCCAAATGAATCATAGCAGGAAGGATAACGGTATAAAAACATGGGGAACATGCAAAGAAAAGGGACGTGGAATGAAAATTCATAAATCGGCTATCGTGCATCCCAATGCTGTTTTAGGTAATGAAGTTGAAATTGGTCCTTTTTCTGTAATCGGTAAAGATGTTGCGATTGGAGAGGGAACTGTTGTCTTGAATAACGTTACCGTGGTGGGAAATACGACGCTGGGGAGAAGTAATATTATCCATCCCAATGCTGTTTTGGGTGCTGAACCTCAGGACCTTAAATATCGCGGTGAGCGCACATCCCTGGTAATGGGAGACAATAATGTGGTGCGGGAAGGTGTAACTATTAATATAGGCACAGCAGGTGGTGGAGAAAAGACGATAATAGGTGATAATAATTTTTTTATGGCATGTTCTCACATTGCCCATGATTGCATTATAGAGGACAATGTGCTTTTGGCAAATGGGGTGTTACTGGGTGGACATGTTATGGTAGAGAAGGGCGCGAAATTGATGGGACTTGTTGGTATACAACCTTTTGTTACTATTGGGCGATATGCCTATGTGGGAGGTCACACCAGGATTGTTCAAGATGTTCCACCGTATGTAATTATCGAAGGTCATCCTGCAAAGCTAAGACAAGTGAATGTCGTTGGGTTAGAGAGAGAAGGTTTTTCGAAAGCACAAATTAACGAAATTAAAGAGGCGTTTCGAACGCTTTTTCGTTCGGTCGAATTGAACAAGAGCAAGATATTGGAAGAAATGGAAAGGAAGGAAGGCAGCTCTCCGGAGGTTAAGTATCTAGTTGCTTTTCTGAGAAACATTACTAAGGGTAAATTCGGAAGATATCGGGAGTCTTTTCGGTACCCGACGGTGGCGGCAACGTAAACATGTCTAACTTAAAGGTTGCGGTAATTGGTGTTGGCCATCTGGGGAAGGAGCATGCAAGGGTCTATGCCGAGTTACCCGGAGTAGAGTTGGTTGGGGTAGTTGATACACAGCGTAAACAGGCAGAAAAGATCTCCCAACAATACAACACGCAATATTTCTCAAATTATAAGGAGGTGATTGACAAGGTTGAAGCGGTGAGCATAGCGGTACCTACAAAATCACATTACCTTATAGCCAAGGAATTCCTTCAACGCGGAGTCCACGTCATGATCGAAAAACCCATGACCGGGACAGTGCTAGAGGCGAGGGAATTAATAGATATTAGCAAGACAAAAAGGGTAGTGCTTCAGGCAGGATATATTGAGCGTTTTAATCCTGCAATCGATGCAATTAAAAAACTTTCAATAAATCCCAGGTTTATAGAATGTCATCGATTGAGTCCGTTTACCTTTCGTTCTGCGGATATTGGTGTAGTTCTGGATTTGATGATCCATGATATTGATATTGTCCTGCATATAACTGGTTCCAAGGTAAAGAAATTCGATGCCGTGGGAGTGAATGTTATATCGGATAAAGAGGATATTGCGAATGTCCGTATTCAATTCCAGAACGGCTGTGTGGCAAATTTGACCGCAAGTAGGGTATCAATTACGTCGATGCGTAAAATGAGGTTGTTTTCGGAGGATTCCTATATTTCTATTGATTATCAGAAAAGGGATGCATTAATATATAAGAAATCACCAAAACTGACGTTGAAGGCATTAAATATTACGGAGATGGATGTTTCGACTATTGCGGATTTGAAAAGTTATGTATTTGGTGATCTGTTAAAGGTAGAGCATATAACGATGGATAACTGTGAGCCACTTAAAAAGGAGCTTGAGTCTTTTGTGGATTGTATTGTGAAGCACAAAGACCCTGTTGTTTCAGGTGAGGAAGGCTTAAAGGCTATTGAGGTTGCAAATGATATTTTATGCGAGATAGAAAAAAATCTCAAATTTGCCCACAATACTGGACATGGAGAATAAAATATGACTTCATTTGATTTTTTACATATCAATGCCGAGATCGTTGGAGATAAGGTTGTAGGAAATGCCGGTGGAGTATTGGGCAAGATGTTGCAATCTTACGTGGACCAGTTTTTTGAGAAGATTAATGCTTTGAAGGTGATTGCTAAAGTTAACGGTATGCACGTTTACAATCTTTATAATCCACCATTTCCTAGTCAGGCGGGCATGAGATTCCTCGAAAGAAAGCTGAGAATGATGCTGTATAAAGTGGCGTTTCCTGTTACAGCTAATTTAGCCATCACGCATAAATGCCAGTGTCAGTGTATCCATTGTAGCGCTGACCCATTTATAGATCCTGCCAAAAAAGAGCTTACGGTAGACGAAATAAAGACCGTGGTGGATGGGGCATTGGATCTTGGCGCAAGTCTTATTATTTATGTGGGAGGAGAACCACTGCTTCGGGAAGAACTTTGTGATCTCATTCAGTATGTGGATAAAACCAAGGCGATTCCTATGATATTTACTAATGGATTGCTCCTTACAGAAGAAAACGTCAGAAAGCTCGCGAAGGCGGGGTTGTTTTCCTTAAATATCTCTATAGACAGCAGTGAACCGGAACTGCACAACGAGTTTAGGGCTGTGCCAGGATGCTATCAAAAGGCGTTTGAAGGGGCTGGGCGTTGCCGAAAGGCCGGCATCCTGACGGGGATCTCTACGTATGCAACCAGTGAGAGCATCAAGACAGGAAAGGTTGAAAAACTCTTGAAGATTGCTCAAGAACAAGGGTTTTCAGAGGTAACGATCTTTGATTGCATACCATCTGGTCGATTCTTAAAAGATACATCAAAAATATTAACAGCGGAAGATCGGAAACAATTGATTGCACTAACGAAGAAATACCATGAGATGGACCATCCTATGGGAATAAACTGTATGTCAATTATCAATTCACCGAGGGGGGTGGGTTGCTATGGTGCTCAGTCTCAATTTTATATGACTGCATATGGTGACATTAATCCTTGTGATTTTAACCCAATAAACTTTGGGAATGTACGCGAGATGTCCATTCAGGAAATCTGGAAGAAGATGGTGACGCATCCAGATTTTAGTAAGAGATATCCCACGTGCCGTATGCAGAGCAAGGCATACCGGAAAAAGTATATTGATCCACTCCCGAAAAACGTTCGGCTGCCTGTGAGGATAGAAGATATTTCACCTGTTGAGCTTATAGATCAGGAAGCCACCCTTGCCGGCGCAAGCTAGTTCTTTGGGCGGGAATGCTAAAAATATCGCGAGAAGTATCCGGGCTACTGGCCAGAAAAGGTACATAGTGCTCCATAAGTATTTTTATTATTTCAGCGTCCCTTTATCGTTATAGGAGGAGAAAATATGGGTAGCGAAATTCTCATCACAAAGAAAATGAGCACGGGAGAAGTAACAAAGAAGTATCCCGCAACAAAAGCGGTTTTCACAAAATATTTTGGCAAAGGGTGTTTTGATTGTCCTTCCTTTGGTACTGAGGATATAAACCTTGCTTGTATGATGCATAACACCGATGTTGATAAATTTGTAAAAGAATTAAATGAATCAGCGAAACAAGAGGAGGTTAAGAAATAAATTTGGAACCGATACGTTTAAAAGAAAAGATGAAATTCAATAAAGAACAGTTTGTTCCAAACATTCTTTACGCTTCACCGAAGGTAAAGATGCCCCTTATCTGTTTGGAACCGGGGCAGGAAATTCCTTCCCATGGCGGGCATAGCATTGGAATATTTTATGTGAAAGAAGGAAAAGGAATCTTTATGCTCGACAATCAAAAGATTGATATGGAAGAGGATACAATTATTATTGCCCCTGAGGGTTCGTCCAGAGGGATGAAATGTGTGGAAAGGATGGTTGTTTTAGCCATCAGCGTGGGGTAAACGAACGGGGAAGGCGAATCTAAAGGCCGTAGAGAAATACTTAAAAGTTTTTTGTTTGTGTAAAAGCTTTCTATAATTTCTCCGTGGCCTTTGTCTTCAGATATTGGAAATTTCAAATGGAAGGAGTAATCATGGGTAATACACCGCCTGTTATACTAGATGTTAGAAACATTGTGCCCAGAGAAAGGCATCCAAAGATATTTAATACATTTGATGGCCTGAAAAAAGGCGATATGATGGTTTTAATAAATGACCACGATCCCAAACCCTTGAAGTACCAACTAGATGCGGAACGGAGTGGCCAATTGGACTGGAAATACGTTGATCAAGGACCGGAAATTTGGAAGGTAGAAATAACAAAAAAATAATGTGCCGATACAGATTGTTGTGTAGGTTTTGAATGTGCTGATTATTTTTATCGAACATGGTTGAAGAAAAGGAGAGAAGGATATGAGCAAGGGGTTAAAATTAACAATCTCTGTGGGTATGTTCGCCCTGTTTGGCTGTATCCAGCTTGGTTGTGAACAGGCGAGCATTAAAAAGGCCGAAGTTGTTACTGTTAAACCGGGAGAAGAAAAGACGAAACCCGTGGCTTCTGCTCCTGAAATACAAAAGGAAGCGAAACCCCCTTGTCCGGTAAAAGAGGAAGAAATAACGTCTCATCCAAAAGACAAGAGGACCATTCAGCAAATTATTTCTGAGATGACAGGGGAAAAGATGGGTGCTGACAATTCCGGTGACTTGTATCACGGCGGTTTAACAGCAAGTTATACAGCTCCGGAAGAGTTATTGCCTGGTGAGGGGAAATTTGGGAAGTTGTTTAAATTTTTGCCTCTCATGAGATGGTATGATCCTGATCACTATTATACACCAAATATGAACGTTTCAGGAGAGTTTAAGCATGAAGAGTGTGTTATGTGTCATATGGTGCAGACGCCGGGTATTGTTGCACAATGGAAAAAGAGCAAACACTCATCTACGGAAAAGGGTGTTGTTGGGTGCGACAAATGCCATGGGAATAATCACCAGCAGCTCTATATGCCATCCTGGAAGCACTGTGGCGAGTGTCATCCCGAACAACAGGCAGGCCACCGTGCCGGCAAGATCGGCTCGCACACGCATGCATTCCATGTAAGCGTAGTCGAAGCCCCCTGGCAGATAGCAAAGCCGGCTGCAGAGGTAACGGCATGTGCCACATGCCATGGCATAGCTGAAAACAGGTGCGATGGGTGCCATACAAGGCACGACTTTTCCCTGGCAGAGGCGAGAAAACCCAATAACTGTGGTATCTGTCACACAGGGCTCGATCACTATGAATATGAGATGTATAGGGAATCCTATCACGGAATGATTTATGAATCCGAGCAGCATACGTGGGATTGGACGAAACCCTTGAAGCCGGCTAATTACAAAACTCCTACCTGTGCATATTGTCATATGAAAGACGGCGACCACAATGCACAAAAGGCGTCGACGATCAATAGCCATATGGGCACATCGCTTGTAGACCGGGGGGCGCCAAAATTTAAGGAGGCAAGGCAAAATTGGATTAATACGTGCAAGGGTTGCCATTCGCCCAGATTTGCAGCAGACCAGTTTGAGGCTATGGACGAGGCCGTAAAGGTTAGCTTTGTCAAGTGGCGTGAGGCTATGAAGATTGTAGTCGATCTTTATAACGATGGCATGCTGGACCCCATGCCGAGCGACCTTGCTCCTGACTATGCAGGACACTATACTTTTAGTCTCTTGGGTGGCGAGGGCAGGATGTACAACGTCTCTGACTTAGAACGGACATCCTTCGAGATGCTGGTTTATATAACCAATGCCGTATACAAGGCCATGGCCCACGGGGCTATGTACGGTGCCACCTATGGGAAGGGGGCATTTTTGCAGGATCGTTGGCTTATCCAGATTAAGGGTGAGGCCAGCCGTTTGAGGAGGATCAAGGCGCTGGAGAATCAGGTAGGAATACAACATAAGGCGTATGACTTCTGGAAACACGGTGAGTATACGGATCTGCTCTTGGGCTGGAAGAGGAAGTTAGGTGACGTAGATAAATCTGCATGTAAACATGAGGGTGAAAATTGCCTGGTTGAATAAGTTTTTAAGAGAACACGTTTTTAGAAAATCAACAAAAAGGCTTAATCCGTTTTTTCGGATTAAGCCTTTTTTCTTTTTAATTCAATAACAATGCTTTTCCCCCTGTCGTTACCATTGAAAAATGCCTGGTCTCCCTGGTTTTCCGCTGGTGTACATGAAGAAGTTGCGCCAAACTCCAATCCAGAACTACTTTGTAATCTTATCGGATCAAGCTAGAATTTTGCAATCTTGTAGTCACGTTTAACAGGTATATGCAACGGTTCACCCCGATCGGCTGCATGCCTGGACTAGCCGCTGTCTAAATTCTTGCTATATGACTTCACCTACTTTGCCTGCCAAATCCATGTAATGCAAGCACAGCCTTTCACGTACTGCGGTGACGCAAAATCCAACTCGCATTACGTGACTCATCCTTGCCGCGATTGTCACGATTGACGCAAAGATAGGTGAGAGCATGATCAAGTATATTCTATGTTCAAGGTCTGACACTTTGGCCATATGGATTTTTACTATACTCGTAATTCAATATATATGACCATACCAATTGGAATCTTCCAACCCTAACTTCTTCTTGAATTCTCAATTTTGCCTCTGTTTCAAGCATGATTCTAATCCGAGATTGGTCATCAAACGGACGATTAAAGCAGCAGTTGTCAAGATAGATTTTCATTTATGATAACCTGAATATCAAGGTTTATGTAACTGATTGATTTGTCTGCTGTAATCAATGCCTAAAAGCAACGCTTAGCCGCGTGGCCCAGCACGTCTGCAGGAGCGTTCTGTTAGACAAGAATCTCGCCAGCTATTCCTTTCGTCAGGAGTAGACTGCAGAAGCCGGGGAAACCATGCCAGAGGAACCGATATTGTTCGCCCATCACTTAGGTCAACACTCAAAGTATCTTCAGTTATCGTTACGGTCTCAGCATGTGGGAACTCTATTTTATCTGCCGAAATACTCATGTCATGCCTCCACGAATTGTTGATGATGTTGATTGATAATTCTCGAGATTTG
>JAUPKS010000190.1 GCA_030837315.1 Planctomycetota bacterium | reverse complement strand
CTCTACGACACTGAATTCGTCGTCTACCAATAATATAGTTTTCATAGCCAATTATAAATAGATAGAAAATATAAAACGCTGCTTCAAAGCTACACAATCAAACAAACACATCTCCAGTACCCCAGGGGCACAAAGATTTAAAAGTTCTTTTTCTTGAACTGATCAAGCTGATTGGGTAACAAGCTCGCCACATAACATATTAGAAATACCTGGTGACAGTGTTTGGGTTTCTAAATTCTTTACTTTTGCCTCTAATTTCTCAACTTCGATTAAACTCGATTGCAATCTCTTAATTTCACTTATATCTGAAAATATTATAATCGCACCTAATTCGCCATCACTATCTAGTAAAGAAGTACTTACCGTAAATACAGAATGAGTGATAGGATGCACAATCTCAGTCATCTTATAAATTTTTTTATCTTTTACTGTCCTCAAGATAATATTGGCAAATATCGAACCAATATGCTTGATATCTTTTCCTAATATGTCATTTGCGGAAATATTTAACATCTTTGCAGCACTTTTATTTAAGGTATTAATCTTACAATTGTTGTTTATGGCAATTACACCACAAGGGATGTTTTCTAATATATTCTCATTCCGAACTTTTCTAAGGTTCGCCTCACGGTAGAGAAAAGCATTCTCCGCAGCCATGCCTATATATCCTGCCAGCATGGATAGCAATTCGATATCCTCATCAAAGAACGCCTTTCCTGTAATCTTGTTCCCTAAAGCGATTACGCAGCTAAGATTCCCATGAGTAAAGACAGGAATGCACAGTTGCGATTGCAATAGATTTATTTCCCTCTGCATGTTTATCGCTTCACGCATGGGTAATTTGTTAGTTGCAACCTCCCTATCGATAACATCCTTACTTAATATCTGGTGATTTTTGGCCAACCACAGCGTAGTTCCGTGGTCAATATTGAAGCAAATATTTTTAGCCGTGACCTCATCTAAACCAAAATAACGATATGGCCTACTCAGACCCTCTTTTTTGTAAATCAGCATAAACACTACCTTTCCCACCCCGAATATTTCTGCCATTGCCTCTACAGTCATATCCGCAAGTTTTCCAAGATCGTAAACATGTGTTAATACTTTAGAAAACTTCTGAAATACCTCTTTATAGGTAAGATGTGTATCGCTGGTATTTGATTGTTTATTGAAAGCCAATTCTGAAAAACCGCTATCATTGCTATTCGGCTGTAAATTTTTAATTTGTGACTGGATAAAACACAGCTCTTTTTTAAGTTCTTGCTTTTCCAGTGCCCTTTTTAAAGTACGCCGTATCGATTCTTTCGTCAAAGGTTTCTCGAGAAGTTCGTACGCCCCAATTTTTAGAGCTTCTTCAGATAACGCCGGCTGAGACTCGGGAACTAATACAACAATCGTCGGGTCAAATTTAAATTGTTTCAGACTCTCCAAAAGGATGCTTGCCCCATCATTATTCAAGAGAATATCCAGAAATATTATATCAATGTCTTTATGAAGAAATATTTGTAGAGCTTCATCATGTGTCTTTGAATAATGAATTATATAATCTCCGTTTAAAGATTTTCTAAAAAGGCCACGAATAGAATCATCGTCCGAGACTATCAAAAAAGAGTACATAACCATCCCCTTTCTAAAAAATCTTTGGTTAATTATAGAAAACATCCTTCGCCGAACAGAATAGAGGTTACAAACAAACTAATAAGTGAAATGCTTTTTAAAATATAAGGCACATAAGAAAATAATTATTACCTGAACAATAATGAGCATTGCGCAATTCCAGTACCAACCATGAACAATATTATTATACAGTAGAAAGTTGTTTATTTTCAAATACTTAAGACTATTACAACAACCTGAAAGAAAAGTTAACCCAAAGCATCGAAAGGAAATATGTACGTTTTCTCGTCGTAGCATGTCGCAATTTTTTCCCTTTTCAGGTATATGCCGACAAAATTGGCCACTGTAGTTAAAGGCAGAACGATACCAAAAACAACAACAAGCGAACAATTATGAACACATGTGGTTAATATTGTATAATAAATAAAATTAATGAACAATATTGTATATTCATAAGTTGTGCACATTTTATTTACGCGCGAAGGGAAATAGTCGTTAGTCTCGGAATATAAATTAGTTACATTTTCCATTGAATTTTTCTTTCAGATTTGGTACAAAAAGTGTGATGTTACTCTTTTAAGGGATAAGGTATGGAACAAAAATTTAAATCAGTAAACATACTTGTAATTGATGATGACTTAGGTGTAAGGGAATCGTTAAAGATAATCCTGAGGGATAAATACTATGTTTCCACCACATCAAACATAGATGAAGCCCTTAATACCCTGGATACCATGAGACCAGAGATGATATTCCTTGATATAAAAATGCCCAGGACAAACGGTCTGGATTTCCTTAAGCATATGCGTTCTGCAAATTCTACTATTCCCATAATTATGATTACAGCGCATCCTTCCATAGAAACTACAATTACAGCCTTACGAAATGGCGCATTTGATTATATCGTGAAACCTTTTCATCCCTCTGAAATACTTAATGTGGCTGAAAAGGCATTGAATCATAACATCGAATTATGGGAAAGAAACAAACTGGTGGACAACCTTAGGTCCGCAGTTCAACAAAATTTCTTTGCAACAACAGAAGCTCTTTTACATGCCATAGATGCAAAAGATTCATATACGGCAGGTCACTCTAAGAGGGTGTCGCAACTATTGGCGTATGTTGCCAAAGAATTGGGCATGAACGAGTCAAAAATTGAAATCTTGCGAAATGGCGCCTACCTTCACGATATAGGAAAGATTGGGGTAGTTGATGCTGTGCTGGCAAAACCAAGCTACCTTACTGAAGAAGAATTTCTTTTAATGAAACGACATTCTGAGATAGGTTATAAAATTATTGAGCCAATAGATTTTTTGAAAGAATGCTTGCCAATAGTGCGTCACCACCATGAATGGTATAATGGCACAGGTTATCCTGATCGCCTACGGGGTGATGAAATTCCTTCTGAGGCCAGCATTCTCTCCATAGTAGATGCATATGACGCAATGACTACCGACAGGCATTACCACAAAAAATATTCCCACTGGAAGGCATTCGAAATTATTAAACAAGGAATAAATACTCAATTTGTGCCTACTTTGGCAGAAAAAGTTCTCACCATTATTGATCAGTACCAAGAAATACACCAGCAGGACAAACAGGAAAAAGATTTCTAAAAACCTTTCAACAATCATGTTAATTCATACGGTTCTCTTAAAGGACGCTTACGCATGAAACAATTCGCTGTAGTTTGTGTTTTTATTTTTCTCTGCCTTTGCAAGGCAACAAACGTCTTCGCACAGATAGCTTCCGGCTTACATAATCCCGTCTTTAGTGCCTTGGCTCTTGCACAGGGAAACGCCTTTGTAGCCCGTGCAAACGATGCATCTGCAATCTCTTTTAATCCAGCGGGACTAACACAGCTCGAAAGACCTCAAGTTTCTCTGGGTGCGGGCTTTGTCCTTCCCTCAGTAGAATATCACGGTAATGGTATTAGCGAAGACATGGATACCGGCATAAATACCATACCAAATTTATATTTCGCCAGTCCCATTATTGGAAACAAATTGGCTGCTGGTCTTGGAATAACAGTGCCTTACGGTCTCCAAGGTAAATGGGACGAAAATGGATTCTCGCGATTTGTAATTACGGATTTCGAATTGAGTATTATCAATATTAACCCAACCGTTACTTTTCAACCGTTTCCTTTTGTTTCGATGGGTGTTGGAGTTGATTACTATTATGCCCGTTCTGAGCAAGAAGGGCGTATCCCTTCTTTAGCTGCAGGGGCACCTGAGGGATTTCGTGACCTTGAAATGCATGGCGATGCCTTTGGATACAATGCGGGGATACTTTGTAATATTACTCCACAGCACAGTGTTGGAATTTCTTTCCGGAGTAAGGCAGATATAGATTTTGATGGAAAACTGAGACTCACCGGCTTGCCAGAAGCGACAACAGGGACAAATCACTTTTATTCAGACACCAATACTACCGCCACACTACCTGAAATGCTCTCTTTCGGTTATGCATATCGGCCTGGAAATCGTTGGAGTATAGAAGTAGATGCCCAGTGGACCAACTGGTCACGTTTTGACATTCTTGAAATTAGCCTAGAATCACCAAACCCTCTGCTTGGAACAGAAATAGAGGATGTTAGAAAATGGCATAATACATGGGGATTTGCCCTGGGTGGGGAATACAACTTGTATGAAGCCATAAAACTGAGAGGTGGGTACGCCTTTCACGAGTCGCCAGTTCCTGGCGAAACTTTTGAGCCCTCTGTTCCTCAGAGCAGCCGGCATGCATTATTTACAGGGCTTGGATACGGTTGGGGAAAAAGTTTGAATACATGGATAGACCTTACTTACGGTGTTGTTTTTTACGAAAACAGAAATGTAAATAACACCGTAGGAGATGCGTTGGGTACTCCAACAGATGGTCACTATGATAGCATTACTCATATCTTTGCCTTAAATTTTAATTATAGGTTTTAAAAAGATTCCATCAATGAACTATCTCATTAACCTGCTTGCCCATGTAATTTACAATCGTTTATTAGTTT
>JAUPKS010000189.1 GCA_030837315.1 Planctomycetota bacterium | reverse complement strand
GTGTATTAAACGATGAACGCATTGCTGGATTTTTGAATAATAAGAAAGTTATGAATACCATCATAGTACCTGGGAAATTAGTGAATATTGTGGTAAAATAAATTCTCGTTTTTTTAAGGTACTAAGCGCTGAGAAAGTACCGTGCTTATATAACAACGTTAGTGCGTTAGCTACCCGTATATCTCATGGTTTTATGAGTAGTAACAACGGCGATACTTACACCGGCGTTACTCCACCAGCACCAGCAACGCCTATTCACCCAACAACTGATACCCTGCGTTCCTTCCGGGAATTCTATCTGGTTTGGAGGGAGGGAAGGCTTAAGATCCTTCCCCCCTTTGCCCATAATAACAAGGTAAACCTTTTGGATGGCCTCCTTTAGACGGGTTGATATCGGGCGTGTTTTTCGGTATACACCAGTGCCCCGGTCTTGCATGTCTCAACGCAAGCCATAGTCTCGAACCCCTTGCAATCGTCACAATTAAAGGCAAAATTGAGCTCGGCGTCCTTCGTGATAGCTCCAAAAGGACATTGTGTTACACATGCCCAGCATCCAACGCATTTTTTTGTGTCAATGATCACGTTTCCATCTTCGTACTTTGTAATGGCGCCATACTCACAGGCTGCCATACACTTGGGTTTTGAGCAATTCTGGCATACCGTCATATGGGGTTTGTCTTTCCTGATAGACACTTGCAAGCGGTAACGAGGTTTGGGTGTCTCAGCAAAGGCCTCAGCTATATTCTTTGATACAGAGTGTCTCACCGCACACTCTATCATACATTGCTTGCAAGTTACGCATTTGTCTTTTACAAATTTCTTCTTTAGCATGGAACAATACTCCTTGGGTTTACTGCAGGGAAATTTTTACTCAATCGGATAGCTTAAATTAGGTAAACATAAAAAATAATTATATATAATGATCTTAAAAATCGCAATAAAAAGATACTGTGTTCAAAATTGAATTTGATCTTTTTGGGTAAAATAAACTATAGTAAGCTGTTATTATACAATTTATGTCCTCATGCAAAATCACGATCTAAAGAGGAGTGCAATAGTATGAGAGTAAAAGATATCATGGACACAACTCCGATTATTTCAAAGGAAAATCTCCAAAACGTGTTGAGAGAATTAGAATGGTCAACCCTTTTTTATTTTATCGGCCTTTTTATTGTTGTAGCCGGTATTGTTAAGGTAGGGTTGATTTCCAAGCTTTCGGATAGTATGATTTCATTGACAAAACCAGATGCAGAAAACATGTTTGCTACAGCCATTATAACTCTGTGGTTTTCTGCCATTGCTTCGACGGTTATGGAAAATACCATTTTAATCGCCAGCATAATTCCCCTTGTTACCGATATGGCATATTCAATACTGCCGTCCGGAACGGATTTTAAATCAATTGTACAGCATTCAACGTTTATGCCGGTGTGGTGGTCTCTGGCGCTCGGTACTTGTCTGGGAGGGAATGCAACGCCTATTGGGGCTTCTGCAAACGTTGTTACCCTTGGCCTTGCAGAAAGGGCGGGATTTCCCATATCATTCAAAAAATATCTTATCTATGGAATACCTCTTACTGTCGAAATGATTGTCTTGTCAACCGTCTATGTCTGGTTAAGATATTATATCATGAAGTTTTATTTATAAAAAAAGACCGGTTGCTTTAATTTTCATGAAAGGAAACGTGTAATGGAGTGGGGAAAATATTTCGTAGATTTCGTTTTGCATTTAGATACTCACTTATATGAGTTAGTGAGCACATACGGCATGTGGGTGCATGTCCTCCTTTTTTTAATTGTGTTTGCTGAAACGGGATTCGTTGCTACACCCTTTTTGCCCGGTGATTCTTTATTATTTGCTGCTGGTGCAATTACTGCAACCGGGGCTTTAAATGTGTATGCGCTTGTTGCGATTTTAACGATAGCAGCAATTCTTGGTGATACGGCGAACTACTGGATTGGTTATCATATCGGACCTAAAATATTTAGAAAGAACAAGTCTTCTTTTTTTAATCCCAAATATCTCGAACGAACATATCGGTTCTTCGATAAGTACGGCGGTAAAACAATTATCATTGCCCGGTTCATTCCCATTATTCGTACCTTTGCGCCATTTATCGCAGGTATTGGCCGCATGTCATATTTTCGTTTTGCCCTGTACAACGTCCTGGGGGCTATTTTTTGGGTACCCGTATTTATCTATGCAGGCTATTTCTTTGGCAATTTGCCGATCATTAAGCAACATTTCAGCCTTATGATTGTTGCGATTATCATTATTTCACTGATACCTGCGATTCTCGAATATATTAAGCATCGCCGGGTGAAAGTGCAAACGACACATGATGAGCTTTCTTCATAGGGACACGGGATAATTTATAAATGAGGAATTTCAAAATTGCACGATTCCCCTCTAGAAAGAGGGAATACAGGGGTGTGTAAGTTTGCCGGAACACACCCCCAACCCCTCTTTTTAGAGGGGAGCTTAAAAGTTGCCGCCAGATGCAACCTAATTTATCTTTTGGTTTATTATGATCATGGGTTGTTTGTCAAATAATGAAAAGATCAACTCTTGTACTTATCGTACTTGCAATTGTTGGGGCAGGTGCACTTGGCGTAGTCACCCAGGTTATCCGTCCTGCAGAAAATGTTAACGCACTCTGGCTTGTTATTGCAGCCACATGTTTCTTCGTCATATCCTATCGACTTTACGGTGGATTCCTTGCAACAAAGGTGCTGTGTCTCGATGACAAAAGGATAACACCGGCAATACGGTTAAGAGACGGCAGGGATTATCACCCTACCCATAAATGGGTACTCTTTGGTCATCACTTCGCAGCGATTGCAGGGGCTGGTCCGTTAATAGGGCCAGTGCTTGCAGCACAATTTGGGTATCTTCCGGGCTTTTTATGGATACTGATAGGGGCATCTCTGGGCGGCGCCGTTCACGATACCGTTATTCTGGCGGCATCGGTCAGGAGAAACGGTAAGTCTCTTGCAAAGATTGCAAAAGACGAGATTGGCCCGGTTGCCGGAGTTACGGCAGCAATAGCAATCTTGTTTATCATCATCATTGCCCTGGCAGGATTAGGCCTTGCCGTGGTCAATGCCCTCTCCCATAGTGCCTGGGGTACATTTACTATAGCCGCAACTATACCCATAGCGCTTTTTATGGGGCTGTACCTTTACAAAATCAGGTATGGCAAGGTATTAGAAGTAAGTATTATTGGTGTAATTCTTCTGGTATTAGCTGTCTTTTTTGGCGGTTATATCCCCGGCTCTTTTCTTGAACCGTATTTCAATCTAAACAAAAAGCTTATAATCTTTCTCATGGCCCTTTATGGTTTCATAGCATCGATACTTCCCGTATGGATGCTGCTCTGTCCCAGGGACTATCTTTCTACGTATATGAAGATGGGAACTGTTCTACTCCTTGCACTTGGCGTAATAATTCTGGCGCCCACTATCCACATGCCGGCTGTTACAAGGTTTGTTCATGGCGGTGGTCCTGTAATACCTGGGGCACTATTTCCGTTTATGTTCATAACCATTGCATGCGGGGCGATATCTGGTTTCCATGCCCTTGTCTCATCGGGAACCACCCCTAAAATGATTGAAAATGAGCTGGAGATAAAGACCATCGGATTTGGCGCCATGCTTGTGGAGGGATTTGTCTCTGTGATTGCCGTTATTGCAGCGACAATACTGATACCAGGAGACTATTTTGCAATCAATACCAATCTCTCATTTGATGAATTGGCGCAACTGGGCTTCCCCATCAGCCGTATCTTTGAATTATCTCAAGACGTGGGTACTGATATTGCTGGAAGACCGGGCGGGGCGGTGTCTCTTGCAGTTGGTATGGCTTCCATATTTTCAAGCCTTCCGGGTATGAAGTCCCTCATGCCGTACTGGTATAACTTTGCACTCATGTTTGAGGCGCTCTTTATCCTTACCACTGTCGATACAGGGACGAGGGTAGCCAGGTTTATTTTACAGGAATTGGGCAGTTATGCATATAAACCCCTCGGAAAAACACATTGGATTCCGGGAACAATACTGTCGAGCTTCATTGTGGTTGGTTCGTGGGCATATCTCATCTATTCGGGGAGCATATCGACCATTTGGCCGATGTTTGGCGTAGCCAATCAACTCCTTGCTGCAATTGCCTTCTGTGTGGGTACAACCATTATCATAAAGATGCATAAACTCAAATATGCCTGGATGACATTTGTGCCGATGGTATTCATGTTTGTCACAACCTTTACGGCGTCTTACGAACTCTTCCTTGTTTTTCTTGAAAAGGCAGCCACGTCACCAACACCGGATGATGCTTTTACCTTCAGACTTGATGCAGTCCTCGTTGCCTTAATGGCAATCCTGGCTGCAATTGCCCTCGTTGATTCCGTTCATAAATGGTATGGTTACCTTTCAGGGAAAAAAGCTATTGTAACAACTGAGGCCATTGAACAGGCCTGAAACTGGCCCGGATAAATCGGAATGCATAGCGCCGGGATTTATCCCCAGTCCTTAGCCGACCACAAGGGATTTCATCGGAAGTCTTCGGAGTGAACGTCGCGTCGAGGTCTCAGGCCAATGCTCAGTCGAATGATTGACGCTGAAATTTTACTAAAATCGTCAAACATTTTGCCGTTTACTAACGTTTACTTAAGGAGCAGAATCCCGCCTAAAATAAGCAACATCCCTACCACCTTAGATAGAGTTATCTCTTCGCCCAGGAAAATCCAGCCCAAGAGAAAAGTAAATAACGGGTAACAGCTTGTAATGGGAATAATCCTTGATATCTCACCCATTTTGAGCGCCTTGTAAAATACCAACTGTGCTACAAACCCTGCCAAAATACCCGAAAGGACAAGAAAAAAAATCGATTTAACCCCCATCTTCCCAAAGGATGGAAACTGAGGGGTAAAAGCGATAATAATTACAACACCCAGGAAAACGCCTGAGCATCTTACCAGGTACGCGGTAGTGGGTTCAACAGATGAGAGTCCCACCTTTTCCAAAAAAGGCACAAATCCCCAAATAAAGGCCGTAAGTAAGGCAAGGAAAAATGTTTCCATGAAAGTACTCCAAAAATACGGGTGCTTTGCTCATAGAATTAAAACTATTGAGCCACGAATTAACACCAATAAGCACAAATAAAAGAAATGTGAAGTTTAAAGCACATGGTTATATGAAAACCCAATGAAAAATTATAATAAACCCCTTTTTAGGGCTTTATCGATGCTTTGATGTATTTAAGTCTCACTTAATTCTACCAGTATTTTTAAGGCATTCAAGACAATTTGATACTTGTATGCTTTCATCAATTTTGATATGTTTTTATGACAATGAGTAATCAAAATCCCGAACAAACAGCACGAGATCATATTGATAAACAACTCACTGCTTGCGGCTGACTTATTCAGAAAAAGAATCTGAAGAATATGTCTCGGCGAAACTCAAATACTGTCATAACGAAAACTCCCTTTTGTATACAAAAGCACAGGGGAATAACCCGATTCACCGACTTCAGAGACCCAAAACCCCGATCAAGGCCTGTATTTCCCTTTCACCGTCCGGAAACCTTCCGTGAACGGCTGAAGAAATCGAAATCGCTTCGTGGCAGTTTGCTTGACCTGCCAGCACTGCTTGTTGAAAGATTACGCGATTGCCAAATCAAGGCCAACAACAATCTTGCAATATCTTTCAAAGGCAATAGACCGAAGGCATTGATTCAGATGGCAACGGGTTCCGAAAAGGGAGTATTCCCAATTTTTTGTAAAAGTGCAAAAAGCCCTTAACAGTATCATTGTATTCAGCAATAATACTTCCATGCATTATTAAGGCGACAAAGGCGAGGTATTCCAAAAGTTAATCAATCTTCGGCCTCCCCATGAGGTCTCCATAGAGACACATCTGGGTGGTGGCGCCGTTATGCGGAACAAACGTGCAGCCAGGAGTAATATTGGGATAGAAATTGATCCGGAAGTTGTTGAAATGTGGAAAAAAGTGCATCCAATAGGTTTTGGATTGTTTCATGATGACGCAATTAATGCATCCTCTCGACTATCCGTGGAAGGGCGGTTGGTTACCTTATTCTTTTTGGCCTGCGTGTGGAAGGCAAATGCATATTTGATGCAGGCTGGCTTTATTGGGGACCACACAAAAATTTGCCTTTTGATTTTTCGTGGTTGTCTTTATAATAAATTTGCCGTTTTCATTGAATTTTTGCTAAAAATGTCAAATTTATTTTTATAAGATACTATTCTCCTGCTGTTTAAGGATCTATTTTGCCTAAAATTTGCGTAAAAGATTTCAATCTCGAATTCACCCTCTTGTGTGGCCAACTGTTTCGGGTTTCCAGAAGAGAGGATTGGTATTATATTTCGATAAAGGATCGCATCTTTCGTGTCCGTCAATCTTCAAATCATTTGGAATTCCTGGGTATTGACCAGGAATTTCTGTCGCATTATTTTGCCCTTGATGAGCCATACTCCACTATTTTGACAGAAATAAACAGGGACCCACGCATCGGTAAGGCGATCAGAAGATATCATGGCTTGCGCATTGTACGACAGGACCCGTGGGAATGCCTCATATCCTTTCTTTGCTCTTCTGCAGCGAATATCCCCAAAATAAAATTAAATCTTGAAATGTTATCACAATCCTTCGGGAAAAGGATTGAGATTGAAGGAACAGAGAGGTATGCGTTTCCGAATCCTGGCGATTTGAATGACTATGAACAGATTGTGCGGGCAAAAACAGGCTTTCGGGCAAAGTACATTAAAACCGCCAACGATCTCGTGAGTGAAGCCTTTTTGCTGTCGTTAAAAAAACTTCCCTATTCCAAGGCAAAGAAGGCGCTGAAGGATATTCCTGGCATTGGGGACAAGATTGCGGATTGCATCCTTTTGTTTTCTCTGGGTTTTACTGAGGCATTTCCCATCGATACCTGGATGAAGAAGATACTTCAGAAACTCTATTTCAAAAATCAGCAGGTATCGAATCAACAACTGCAGGAATTTGGAGTGGAATATTTTGGCAGATATGCGGGATATGCCCAGCAATTTCTTTACATGCTTGCGAGAGATTCACGACAATAAAAATATGAGTCATATAAAAGAGGGAATATTTACGTTGTCGAATTGGTTATCAGGGATTGGGCAAAGTCATATCCAAAGATAGAACACCTTTTCAAGTCTTCCTCTGTCGGGGTTAAAAGAGCCTTTAATGGGGGTTGGACAATGGTGAGTTTAAGCCCTTTCAACCGATCCTCCAGGAGTCTTGTTGCCTCTCCGCTCCATCCATATGTACCAAAAGTGGCGCATTTCTTGAATTTGATGTTGACGCTGAACATAATATTAATAATATCCCAGAGAGGCCGTAACGCATCGCCATTCATAGTCGGTGAACCAAACAAGATGCCGTCGGCAGATTCAATCTCACATCGTACAAATTCAGGTGATACGCCTGCGGCATCGAATAGTTTGACATCGGTGTTTATCGTAGATGCGCCCTTTGCCACCGCCTCCGCCATCTTTTTTGTATTTCCGTACATGGACGCATAAAAGACTAAAATCAGTTTTTTGTTGGGATTCCTTACCGGTGTACTCCAGTCTTTATAGGCATTAATGTATTTCCATGGATCAGTCCTCAGGATAGGACCGTGACTTGGAGCAATGATGCGGATGTCCAGACTTTTGATCTTTTCTATTGCCTCAAGCATCTTCTTCCGGTAAGGACCCATGATATGCTCAAAATAATGCCGAAAATCTTCAGTAAAATCATCAACCCGGTCATCAAAGAGCCGCTCATCACAAAAATGGGTTGCAAAACCATCACACGGGAAGAGTACGCGGTCTTCTTCCACATAGGTAAACATGGTATCCGGCCAATGCCAGTATGGCGCATGAATAAATTTTAATTGCTTGTTACCCAGGCTGAAACTCTCGCCATCCTCAACCGCCTTTCCTTTCACATCCCTGTGTAAAATATTTTTCAGGAAAAGGGACGCCGTCTTTGTGGACAGGATTTGGGCATTCGGCGTCTCTTTTAATAAAAGGCCCAATGCCCCGGTATGATCCATTTCTGTATGATTTACCACGATATAGCAAATATCTTTGAGGTTGATTAATGATCGGAGTTTTTCGAGATATTCCTGAGCAAACTTTTCATGAACACAATCAATGATGGTGGGTTTATCTGCCAGGATAAGGTAGGAATTGTAAGTACTTCCGAATCGCGTTTGAAACACGACATCGAATACCCTGAGGGTTGCATGTAACACCCCTACCCAATGGATATTTTTAGCGATTTCTAAGGTTTGCATAGTATACGCGACGACGGAGAGAAGATAAACATTTACACAACAGCCATCTTCTTTTTTACAAAATTCATCAATCCCCCGGCTTGAATAATCTCCTGCATCTCCTGGGGAAATGGCTCAAATTTAGATCTTTTTCCCGAGGTGTGATTGAGGATTTCTCCGGTCATAAGATTGACCTCTACTTGATCGCCTTCCTGAATCTGTTCTGCTGCCTCAGTGCACTCAAAAATAGGCAGACCAATATTAATGGCATTCCGAAAGAAGATACGGGCAAAGGACTTTGCAATAACACATGAAATCCCTGCAGCCTTGATAGCAATGGGGGCATGCTCGCGGGAGGAACCGCATCCGAAATTATCTCCTGCCACAATTATATCACCCGCCTTAATCTTTTTCATAAAGTTCGGATCGGCATCTTCCATGCAATGAGATGCCAGCTCTTTTGTGTCGGTGGTATTTAAATATCGCGCCGGGATAATTTCATCCGTATTGATATTATTTCCAAATTTCCAGCATTTACCTTTCATTGTATCCTCGCCAGTCTTTAATGGGACGCGCAAACTGTCCCTGCGTTGAATCCTAAAATAGTAACCATAGCGCATAACTCATTGTGCACACTTAAAATTCTTACGTATGGTTATGTATAATTTATTACCTTTTGCCCACTGCCATCGGCCTACTGCTTACCTCGTCTTTTTGTCTATGGCTTACCGCACCATGTTTTTTGGAATTTAACCTGCCTTCCATCCTTTGGTATGCCTGATGCATAAATGCCTCCAGCCGGGTTTCCCCATTCGATTGTTCCTGACCGTCAAAGGACAACTTCAGGCACGGCATGCCGTAAAAATCCTTTTGAAATCTTTCAAGCACACCATTTACTACCGTTCCAGGCATACAATGAAAAGGAATCACGTTAATTAAGCCGTCAAATCCTTCCTCGACGTATTCAACTGCTTTGCCTATACTGAGTACCGGGTCTCCTTTATAAGAATCGTCGATATAAGGTTTTCCTTTCTTGATAAGCTCCTTAATCGATGCATCTTTCAAGAAATACCTGATCCTTCCCTTAAACACCTTCGTGAGCTTATAGGCATCGTATCTCTGCACAATGGCTGATATGAGTTCTCCGAAAAGTCCCTTATAATCTTTTTCAAGGCGACACGATTCTCTGCGGCAGTGTGCAATATAATTAATCCACTCGGAAAAAGGCGGAATAAAAGCTTCTCCACCCAACCTTTCAATACTTTTTGCGAGAAAATTGTTTGCAAACTCATTGCACCTGACGTAGGTCTCTCCAATGACGCCAATCAATGGTCTGGGTTTACTCCGATCTACCTGTATTTTTGCAAACGCACTATTGGCTTCGCTGGCAATTTCAACTAAATTCAAATGTTTTTCGAGTGCAAGCTCAGCCTTTTTCACATACTTTTCATAGAGACTGTCAGCTTCACCCTTGTGCAATTCATAGGGCCTCGTCTCTCTCTGCAGTTTTTGCAAGAGATCGATGTACATAATGCCGTTCCATGCCAGTTTGCGAAAGTTGGTGCCAAGGTTTTTCGTGTCTTCATCATAATTTTGCCCTTGGTCCATCGTGTAGATAGGAACATGGGGGAGTCCGAGTTCGTCGAGCACCATACGGTGAAACTTATTGTACTGGCCAAATCGACAGGGGCCCGATGCAGTAGCCATAAAAAAAGCGCTGGCCTCAGGGTCAAAATCAGGACTCATGGCCTTTTTCACAATATCTCCTGTTGTAAGGATTGCCGGATAGCATTCCTTTCCTGATGTGAATTTTCGCCCGACATCAACCGTCTCCTTGTTTGCCATTGGCAAGGCCTCTGCCAGTACACCATTCGCCTTCATGGATGCCGCAATCATTCTGCCGTGGTCGCACATATAGGGAATGTAAATTGTTCTCTTCTTTTTCTCGGCTAGTACACGGGTCGGAACATCGTCACTTAATTTTTTACCCTGATAAAAAGGTTTAACATTTTTCAGGCTGTCAATAAATGCCTCGCATCGGGTGATTGCCCCGACATCTGAACTGTGCTCATCAATCTCTATTGTTAAACAAGGTTTTCCTGCTAATTCTTTGGCAAAGAATTTGGATATAAATGAATCAGGACCACAACCAAAGTTGGTAATATATAATGGATAAAGCCTTTTGTCTCTTGAAATTATCCTTGCGGCAGCGAGGAATTTTTGCCCGGTCTTCCAATACATATTCGGATAATCATGGGCCACTTCTTCAATATCCAGCTTCAGAAAGTCCAGCGGGATTGTCAGAATGCCTAAATCTCGCAATTTTTCCGGAAGCCCCAGGTTCATACCGGTGTCACAACCGTTATATGAGCGACTGATCAGCACAAAGGCCTTTTCGTTTTCCCCCAATTTTTCCAGGATATCTCTTCCTCTCGCCTCAAGCGTCTTGGTAAAATTTTGCTGCGACGCATGTGCAGACTTTATTGCTGCTTCAACAATCTCTCCCGTTCTTCCAATACTTTTTGCGATTTGGCGTAAGGTCTTATTTACATATGCCTCTCCATATTCAAAATGAATAACAGGAGATAAGACCGTAAAGTTCTTTCCCTTAAAATCAATAGCCGCACGCACTAGATACGGTATACACTGTACGTAAGGACATGCATATGAGTGGGTAAGTTTCGGACTACTATGCGTTAAATTGATCACGCTGGGTAAAAAAAGGTAATCAACATCCCTGTCTACCATGTCTATTACGTGTCCGTGGGCAACCTTGATGGGGAAACAGGTTTCTGCAGTAATCACTTCCACACCATTATAGATAATATCTTTGTTGGTATCGCTGGAGGTTATAACTTCAAAACCCAATTCGGTAAAGAACGCCTTCCACATCGGATAAAGGTCGTGAAAAGTAGAAACTTGCGGTATCCCAATCTTTTTCCCGATCGGTTGATCAGGCTTGTTCTTCTTATAAGTATTGAAGAGGGCGTCCTTACGCTCACGGAAGAGTCTGGGGAGGTGCTTCCCCTTTTTTAAAGTCCTTTCATCATCAAATTTGCCGCAGCGGCTTCCGTAATGAAGCGGATCTTCCCCATCGATGGTCACTTTTCTAATCTCGCAAATATTTGAACAATCCTTGCAAACAAAGGAAGACAGTTCGTATCTTTTGTGCCTGAGATCAAACCCCTTAAACCGTGACTTTTCCCAGGTCCTTTCCTCCATGGCAATGATAGCGGAACCAATAGCCCCCATAATATCGTGATGAGGAGGAACAATGACCTTCTTTCCGGTTACCTTTTCGAATGCTGCTTTTACACCGCGGTTAGCGGCAACCCCGCCCTGAAAGAAAATCGAATTTCCAATTTTTCTGTCTTCTACTACTCTGTTAATAAAATTTAACACAACAGAATAGCTCAGCCCTGCGAGCAAGTCGTCCTTGGACGTCCCGCGCTGCTGATGGTGGTTAAGGTCAGATTCCATAAACACGGTACAACGCTCACCAAGATGTGAAGGACAGCATGACGAGAGTGCCCGCTTACTAAATTCCCCCTTAATACTCACGTTGAGTTTTTCTGCCTGCTCTTCCAGGAATGATCCGGTACCGGCGGCACAGACTTTATTCATGGCAAAATCCACAATAGCCCCGTTTTCCAACCGGATAAATTTAGAATCCTGCCCGCCGATTTCAAAGATAGTGTCTACATTCTTGTCTACATTTGCTGCAGCAGTTGCGTGGGCGGTAATTTCATTCTTCGCTATGTCTGCGCCGATAAAGTCTCCCGTTAAGTAACGCCCGGAACCTGTCGTTCCGGCACCGCAGACAATCACCTTGTCACCGACCTCAAGCCCTGCCTCATAGAGACCCTGCTTGACGGCCTCAAGTGGTCTTCCTGCCGTCATAAGATAGCGTCTTGCCAAGACATTTTTGTGCTTGTCAATAACAACAATGTTTGTGCTGATCGATCCCACGTCGACTCCCACATACGCCTCGATCTTTTCTTCGCCAGCGATTGAGTGCGTTTTTTCAACGACTTTGTAATTATCCGATTGAAGGGGTTCAAGGTTTGAAGCCTTTGCACCACGATTTCTTAAATATTCTTCAACCTCCTTTAACCCACGGAAGGGCGAATGGATACCCTTGTCCATAAGAGTAAATACGGTGCCAATCGCCCCCATTACATTAAAATATTTTGGTATCAGGAGTTCGCCTGGTTTGAGTTCTAAAATATCCTCAAACGCCTTAATCATGCCGACGTTTGCTGCTACACCACCCTGGAAAACAATGGGCATGGAAAATTCCTTTCCCTTTCCAATATTGCTCTTGAAATTCCTGGCCATGGCATAACAAAGACCGGCTACAATATCGTGTACGGGGGTACCTTCCTGTTGTAAATGTATCATATCTGTCTTGGCAAATACACTGCAACGGCCGGCAATACGAGGCGGATTTTTAGATTTTAATGCAAGCTCCCCAAATTCTTTTTCAATAGCAACATCAAGTCGCGTGGCCTGCTGATCCAAAAATGAGCCCGTACCTGCTGCACACATAGTATTCATTGAAAAATCAGAAACCTTCATTTGTTGTGTAGTCTCATTCTTTTCAATAAGCATAAGTTTTGAATCTTCGCCACCAATTTCAATAATGGTGCGCACTTCCGGATATAAGGTTGTGGTGGCCTGACTATGGGCAACCACCTCGTTGACAAAGGCAATATTCATCAATTCAGAGATAAGTTTCCCGCCAGACCCTGTTATAGCGATGCCATCGATATCATCAATATGGGTTCGATTGAATATATCTCTTAAGACAAGGAGAAAAGTTTCTACTGGCTGACCGTGCGAACGAACATAGTGGTTTTCCAGGATTTCCTTACGTTCGTTTATCAATACTGCCTTAACGCTTACAGAACCGATATCCAGTCCGATGTATTTTTTCTGAGACATAGGTTTATTCACTCTTTCCATAATTGTTACATAATCTGAACATGCTGACAATCCAACGAATTAATTCACTATCTTTCCTCTCTAAGTTCTTTTTGAAAGGTTACAGCGTCTTTATCGAAAATCCCTTTCCCCAAGCCAGCTATTTTTTTTAAGTCTTCTTCAATAATCATCTGTTGCTCACCATGCAGGCTAACAAGTTATCAAGATCAAATTTCTCGGCTAAAGAATCTAATCTGAAATCCAAAAACGCCAGGGGTTACCTCAACTATTTACCACCTCATCGGGTGGTGTAATCTCTCCCGTGATTGCAGATGCGGCCGCAACGGCGGGACTGCAGAGATATATCTCACTTTTGGGATGTCCCATGCGACCAACAAAATTACGGTTAGTCGTAGACAATGCCCGTTCTCCTTCTGCCAGGATTCCCATGTGTCCGCCAAGACATGGACCACATGTTGGGGTAGAAACTACCGCCTCGGCATCAATAAATATCTCAATCAGGCCGTCTTGTAACGCCTGTTTATAAATTTCCTGGGTTGCCGGAATAACAATAAGTCGGATCGAAGGGTGCACCTTTTTCCCCTTGAGGATTTTTGCGGCTATTTGGAGGTCTGAAATTCTTCCATTCGTGCAAGAACCTATGACCACCTGGTCAATCTTAATGCCTGAAACTTCTTCCACCGGTTTTGTGTTTTCTGGTAAGCTGGGAAGGGCTATTTGAGGCGAGATTTCTTCCGCATTAAATTCGTATGTCTTTGTGTAATGAGCGTCAGGATCACTTTGATACATCACAGATTTCCTCTTAACCCGGCCTTTTATATAGTCTTCGGTGTTTTTGTCGGGAGAGATGATACCGCTTTTAGCCCCAGCCTCGATCGCCATGTTACACATGGTAAAACGGTCATCCATAGGCAGATGGTTAATAGCGCTACCCGTAAATTCCATCGACTTATAGAGTGCGCCGTCCACGCCGATCTTTCCAATCGTATAGAGGATTAAATCCTTTCCGGATGTCCAATTTTTTACCTTGCCGTGAAAAACAAATTTAATCGATTCAGGCACCCTGAGCCATACCTTCCCTGTAGCAAAACAGGCGGCAAGATCGGTACTTCCTACACCGGTAGAAAATGCCCCGAGGGCACCATAGGTGCATGTATGAGAATCAGCGCCTATGACTAAGTCTCCGGGCGCAACAATCCCTTGTTCAGGGAGGAGCGCGTGTTCGATCCCCATTCGGCCAATCTCAAAGTAATGTTTCAAATGATGCTTTTCAGCAAAGACTCGGAGAGATTTTGACTGTTGGGCAGACTTGATGTCTTTATTGGGAGTAAAATGGTCAGGTACTAATACAATCTTTTCTGAGTCAAAAACTTTTTTGATGCCGGTCTTTTCAAACTCTTCAATGGCGATAGGCGCGGTAATGTCATTACCAAGACAGATATCCACACTTGCGTAAACAAATTGGCCCGGATGCGCTTCTTTGAGGCCAGAATGAGCAGCGATAATTTTCTCTGTTATTGTCATTCCCATAGCTTTTCACATAGCAACGTGCTTTGTCTTCCCTTTCAAAACGAAAAAAACCGAAGATGATGAATATTCAAAAGAAATCTAATTTTCTGAAAATCTTGTTCTATTCCATGATTTTAAAAATAAAGGGTCCTGTAAATATTTTTTATGGCATTTGATGCATAAATCGAAGCGGAACGTCTTATATTCTCCGTTTCCCAATGAGTCTTCGTGGTTTGACAGCCCGTCCCGACCCTCGTCTTCTTCCATCTCCCAAATTTCTTCGTCTATATCGTCATCGTCATCCATGTCCATAGCGTCACATGCCGTATATACCTCAATCTTTACCACATACCGCATGTCTTCCTCTGCCAGCAATGGTCTTCCGCACATATCGCAAGTATAGTGCACCATTCATGTTCCTCCATGTAAATTGCTATCTTTGTAAAAATACACTTTTCCCGGCAATATCTACACTACTACGACACAAAGACACCAAAAATCTTCATGATGAAGTTTAAACTGATCGTCAGAAGGTTGGTGTCTTGTAATTTTACGTCAGGCGACACCCGAACCGCACCAAGTTTGAATATTTTATCAAACCATTGCCCTGAGCCTCTTAATCCGCTCTTCAATCGGTGGGTGGGTGCTAAATAGAGTGACAAATGATCGGCCGCTTAATGGGTTCACAATGAACATATGGGCCGTAGCAGAATTTGCATCTATGGGCCGGGCTATTGATGCCTGTTGTAATTTTTCAAGGGCACT
>JAUPKS010000188.1 GCA_030837315.1 Planctomycetota bacterium | reverse complement strand
CACAAAAGTGTGACGTCACACTTTTGTGCCATGACACACTTTTTCATCATGAAAAAAGATATAACGTATTGGGTGGCATGGACAAAATTTGATATTTAGGAATTTCAAAGCTGCGGTTGTAGAGCGAGGAGCCTCGTCGCTCTACAGATAAAAAGTCGCCGAAGGCCACATTAAAAAAAACAGACAATAGGCCTCCTATATTTTATAATTATTCTCTTGCGTTCCTATTTTATAGTCTTTCATCTTTCGGTAGAGAGTCCTTCGGCTCATACCTAACAGTCGTGCAGCCCCAGTCTTGTTCCACGCAGACTGTTCAAGCGCCCGAAGGATCAAGCGGGATTTTTCAGCTCTCGAGTCTTTAAAGGGAGATATCTTAGTTCCGGTGAATTCTTTAAACGTGGGAGGCAGAGCGTCTATCGTAATGACGCTTTGATGGCACAGGATAAAGGAATGCTCTAGGGTATGCTCCAGTTCCCGAACATTTCCCGGCCAGGTATAGTTCATAAATATTTTCTGAACGTCCGCAGATAAAGCAATAATCTCCTTGTTTAACTTTTTATTCAATATTTTCAAAAAGTGATTTACCAATACCGGTATGTCTTCCCGCCTTTCCCTTAATGGCGGCAGGCTCATTTCCACTACCTTAAGACGGTAATAAAGATCTTCACGGAACTCCCCTCGCTTGACTTTTTCACGAAGGTTTTGGTTCGTTGCAGTAATAACCCGAACATCGGCCTTCATAGGGTTTGAGTCCCCGACACGCTCAAATTCCTTCTCCTGCAGTACCCGCAGGAGCTGGAGTTGTATCCGGGGGGATATATCACCAATTTCATCCAAAAAAATCGTGCCACCTTCTGCCTTCTGAAATCTACCAATCCTCTCCTGAAGAGCACCCGTAAAGGCTCCCTTAACGTGCCCAAAGAGTTCACTTTCAAGCAAATTTTCCGATAAAGCCGAGCAGTTCACCTTGACCATGGGTTTCTGACTGCGTGCCCCGCTGTAATGGATTGCCTCGGCAACCAGTTCTTTCCCTGTCCCACTTTCACCGAGTAGCAAGACTGTAGTCTGATAATCTGCCAAATCCTCTATCAGAGCGTATATCGACTGCATCTTCTCGCTTTTTCCTATGATATTGTGAAAGTTGCGACGTTCTTTCATGTCTCGTTCCAGATCGATCAGACGAGTATCATCTCTTACTACCAGCACCGCACCAGAATATATATCTTTATCACTTAGAAGTGGGTAGGTGGAAATACTCACGACCTGATGAGGTTTATCGATGTGCTTGCATTCAAGATTGGATATTTCAATAGGTTGTTTTTTTAGAATGGTTTCCTGAAGGGTATCGAAACATCTTTTAGCACAATATTTCTGAACGGTACTAAGTACCTTTCCGGCAGAGGTGCGAGATAAATTGCAGATTTGACCGGTGGCTTCGTTCATTTCAACTACGCGCAAATCCTTATCTACCGTGATAATTGCATCCTTTACACTCCGGAATATCGCCTCCAGATTTGCCCGATATTTCTCCTTTTCATCTATCACGACTTTGTGCTGTAATGCCACCTTTGTCACACGTAATAAGGTATTTTGCAGCACAGGCTTAGGAATGTAGTCAAAGGCACCCAACCGAAGCGCTTCGGAGGCAGTCCCAACATCTGGAGAACCCGTAATCATGACAACTGGGCAATTGTGATTTTTTTCCTTAATATATCTCAAGATTTCAATACCGCTCTTACCGTCCAACAGGATATCTGCAAATATCAAATCGAAAACTGATTTATCAATTACCGACAATGCCTCATTACAGTCGCTGGCAGTTGACACATCATATCCCTCGTCAAAAAGGAAGCTTTCAAAGGTAAATCTGATATTCTCTTCGTCGTCAATTACAAGAATTTTTTTCTTCATTTTCCCCTCCTTTTATCAGTAAGAAGAGCAAAAAGCATTCCATTGCCTTTTAAAGAAATAAGGTTTCTGAAGAACCTCATTATTAAACTCTTAAAACAGAGACACATTTTAAACCCTGTCATAGTTTCTATACTGACGGCAGAATAACTTCAACCCTGGTAAATTCCCCTTCGACCGCATGAATCAAAAGCTTACCGTCATGATCATGTATGATGCTTTGGCTGATGCTCAAACCAAGTCCGGTGCCCTTCCCCCTTGGCTTCGTGGTAAAAAATGGATTCATTATTTTTTCTAAAATATCAGCAGGTATACCAATACCCCGATCACAAAAACTAATCTTTACATACGGATCATTAGCAAACATTATTGCTTCACCCCGAATCTCAAGAATTTTATTTTCATGCATTTGCGGGTATTTCTCGTTCAAGGCATATCGTGCATTGCTGATGATATTCAAAAATACCTGTTGAATTTGCTGCGCGTGTACAATTGTTTTTGGAAGTTTTTGGGGTATATGCACAACTAATTTAATATGTTCCTTTTTTAACTGGGTAGCGATGAGAACAAGGGTGTCCGACAATATTTCAGAGACAGAAAAGACACCCCTTTGTTCTTTACTATCAGGGGCTCTGGCAAAATCGAGAAGCGTTTTTACGATAGCGGCAATCCGATTCCCCTCCTTTATAATTCGATTGGCAATATCATGTTCCCTGCTTCCCTTTTCACTTCTATTAATCAATATCTGGGCACAGTTGATAATACCCGTTATAGGGTTATTGATCTCGTGAGCAACACTTGCCGCAAGTTCGCCCACAGACGCCAGATGCCGAGAGCGTATGCTCTCCATTTGAAAGGCTACTTTCTCGGTAATGTCCCAGAACATGCCTAACACACCCCCCATATGACCTTTTTCATCTCTCATGGGGGTTTTTATCGTGTGGACAAATAATTCCTGTCCATCTATGATATATTTCTCTTCAATATCCTCAGTTTTTTCTGAGTGCATAATTCTTCTATCATCTGCCCTGTATTTTTCGGCAAGCGCCTTAGGAAAAAATTCATAATCTGTCTTTCCGACGATTTCATCTGGACGGATTTTCAAATCTCTTGCATAAATTTCATTACAAGACACATACCTTGAATCCTTATCCTTATAAAAAATCCTTTGCGGAAGATTTTCAATCAGCATCCTGTATTTACCTTCGCTCAAACGAAGCGCTTCCTCAGATTGCTTACGATCAATGCCAAGCGCAATGATATCCGATACGGAGGCCAAAGCCCTGGTGGTAAATTCCGTAAGCGGCTTGCAAGCAAACATCGCAATAACTCCCACCAGATGTCCCTCAACAATCAAGGGATATCCGGCAAAGGAGACCATTCCTTCTCGCTTGGCCCAATCCTTGTCGCTGATGTATTCGTCATCGAAGATGGAGTTTGTCAAATGTGGCTTACGTTCCTGGGCAATACGGCCAATCTTGAATTTGCCAACAGGGATTCGACTATGAGAACCGTCAATATGTGTATAGACGCCAGCGCTTGCCTGCAATTCCAGTATATTTTCCTTTTCATTGAGTGTCCAGATACGTGCAAACGCTGCATCAAGATAATCGACTACAGCATTAGCACATTGGTCCAGTATTTTATGCAAGGTCGTGCCTTCGGCAAGGGAAATGCTTATGTCTTTAACAAATGACGTCAGGCGTATCCGCTCGACCAATGCCATTCTTTGCTTTTGCTCGGTAATATCTATCCCAAAGGAAATCATCCCTATAATCTTTCCGTGCTCCAGCACATCACTGTTCTGCCATGAAATGTATTTCATTCTGCCGGATTTCGTAATAATAGAATTCTCATGGGTTTTTGGTATCTGCTCACCCGCCTGCCATTTGACAAACATTTGCCAGGTAAAGGACTGTCTTTCTTTAGACACGAGCACTTCAAACCAATTTTTACCAAGAATGTCGGTTTTTTTATAACCCGTAATTTCTTCTGCAGCATTGTTAAATATTTGAATATTACCCATCACATCAAGTCCAACAACCATCACATTCGCTGTCTCAATAAGATTTTCAGCATAATCTTTTGCCTGTCGTAAGGCATCCATCATTCTTTGACGCTCAGTGTTATCTGCAATTATTCCCAGGATATTTTCAATATTACCATGGGAATCAAACAGTGGGGCGGCAGACAGGCTGATATTAATCGGAGACCCATCCCTCTTTCGCCTCCATAACTCCGCTCTAACCGATTCTCCATTCAACACCCGATCACGCAGGGCATGGAATTCACCCAGTTTATCTTCCGGCACGAAGGGAAGGAAACGGCCAAGCGTCTCTCGTTCTGTCCATCCAAATATGTGCTCTGCGGATGGATTCCACATCCTGACAAGCCCACGTGAATCAAGAACAGTCATGGCAAGCGGAGAGGAGTGAATGATCGTCTGAAGGGTTTGGTTTGTTTCCCGCAACATATTCTCCATCCGTTTTCTCTCGGTTATATCCCTGGCAACACCAATAACTCCAATAATTTCTCCCTCATTATCTCTTAATGGAAGACTTTTATATTCGCACAATACTCCCGTATCCTTAAAACAGACCTCATAGTTTGGACTTTCCCCTTCCAATGTCTTTGTGTAGTATTTCATCCCTATTTTCAAGTTCTCTTCGTCAAAGAGCGGCGCAAATGATTTCCCCTTGAATTCATCAGGTTTGTGATTAGTAAGTTTTTCAAAGCTAGGATTTACAAATAATATATTTCCTTGTCTATCGCAGATATATGCTAAATCAGACATTTGCGAAACGAGAATTTCATACTTTCTCAATTCATCTTTCGCCCTCTTATGCCCAAGAATCTCTTCTTCCAAACGTTCGTTAGTCTTCAAAAGTGTGGCCGTCCGATCCTCAACACGCATTTCCAATTCGTTGTTTAACACTTGCAATGCCTTATCCTTGCGTCTGTGTTCTATGGCACCTATAAAAATTTCACCTACTATTTTGAGCAAATTAATATCTTGTTCTGTCCATGTTTTTTCCATCCGTACCGAATCAAATCCCAAAAAACCAACAAGCGTTCCGCCATAAACCATAGGAACAATTACACATGATTTAACTGCTTGTGATTGCATCAGCTCTCTTTCTGCTTTCGCACAATCGGGCATATCACTCAGCCGTGGAAAATGAATAGCTTCGAAACGCTTTAGTTTTTCCATACCCCAGGGAAAATGGTCAACAGGAACATTTTTAAGACTTTCAATTTGGGGACCAATTCCTTCGGCACACCACTCGTGGGTATTATCCATCTTCTCTTTATCATCCGAGTAAAAAAAGACATACGTGCGGTCAACATTCCCAAACTCTCCCATCAATTTCAACGAACGGTTTATCCCACTGTCAACCTCCTCCGGCGTCAGGCTAATAAAATTCGTTGATATAGCCGCTATAAGCTTCTCTATTTTGACCCGATACTCTAATAATTCTTCTGCCCTCTTACGTTCAATAATTTCTAGCCTAAGTTCATCATGTGATATCTTCAGCGACTGGGTCATCTTGTTAAAATTCACGGAAAGTTGTCCAATCTCATCTCTGGAATAAACTTCTACCGTTTGCGAGAGATCGCCTTTACTCATATCAAGAGTTATTTTTGCCATTTGTTGTAATGGTGAAACAAGGTATTTTGTAAGGAAAAGGGTAATACTTACCCCACCTAAAATTATTATTAATCCAACGGGGATGAGATTTCGCAAAACGATCGCGTTTATCCTTTTTTTTAATTTATCTGAAGAGATACCTATCTGGACAAAACCCAGAATTTTTTGTTCCTTGTTTGTCTTAATTTCATCTAAAACCTGCGCTGCAAATGACTCCTCAGAGAAAGTTTGTTTCTCAAAAACAGGTAGAGAAAAATCGTAAAACACATCCTTTAAGGGGGGAATTATGCATGGAGTTATAAGTACTTCGTGATTTTCATTTTCTTGACCTTTTTTGGCAGGAACTTCTTCCATATCGATAGTAAGCCAGGGGGCATTCCCCTCAATCAACAATGATTGGATATTTGATATACGCCAGTAAGCTATTTCTTTTTCTCTGTCAAGCGATTGAATCCTTTTGAGGGGGACGTCAAGAAACGCCTGCTGCGTAAAGCTCAGGGCGTATTTGACTTCATTGTCCTGAGCAAGCAGTAGAACAAGGGACTCCCCAAATTTTTTTACCGCCTGCTCTTGTTGCCTTTTTGTATGCATCAAAAATAATATACAACTGAGGGTAGCAATGACAATTGTCATTGCACTCGTAAAAGCAATAATTTTTGTGCGGATACCTATCATAGAATTTTTAAATTATGGATATAAAATTATATCCGGAAAAGACTTAAAAGCTGATAAATTGGTTCCAATCCTCTTAGCCGTTTTCGTGTTTAAGGTTATTTGCAACTTATCTGGCCATTTAATACCTAACGAAGTAGTCGTTGGGTTATTTAACAGCGTATGTGCCATTTGAGCCGCCTGCCGTCCCGTATATACATAATCCGGAGAAATGGAAATCAATGCCCCTGCTTTAACGATCGCGCTTGAAGTGCAAAATGTAGGGATTTGATTTTTTGAGGTTTCTTTACAGATGTCCTCGATTGAATCCTTTGTGATTACTGTCCCATCAGGCACTATCCATAAAGCATTAAGCTTATCGATATTATTTTTTAGTGCGGATAAGACCTCGTTTTCAGACAAAACCTCTATTTGAAGAAGATTAATTTTAAATTTTTTAGCCACATTTATTGCTTCTGAGATAACTTTCCCCGTTTTTGTCGGATCATACAGAACTCCTACATTTTTCTTTAAACCGAGAATCTCTTTAAGGATGACAAATTGATCTTCCAGTGAAGCCTCAGAAGAAATACCCGTAATATTCGTTCCGGATAAATGAAAGCGTTCAGGGTTAATTACCATACAAAATATAATGGGGATATCAGGAAACTGATCCTTAGCAAGGGTTGCAGCAAGCACTCCAACGGCTAAGATAAGCTTGGGTTTGATTTTGCCCCTTTTGATAGCATGAACAATCTTTCTGGCTTCTTCTGTATCTCCTTTTAAGTCATAAATTTCCTTAATGGAAATGTTTTTTTCTTTGCATCCTTCTTCAAACCCCTTAATCGCATCATTGTAGGCTGCAATTTGTTGACTTCTGATTATAATGGCCGTATTTTCATTGACTTGCGTCGTTTGGGAAGCTGCAATTATTTCGGTGGCGACTACCATAGGAACCTTTAAAAATGGAGAGAAGGTAACTATGAGTATAGACCAAAATACCATAGAACAAACTAAACCATTCATTGATCTTTGCTTTTTATGATTCACTATGGATAATAGGTTTTTTGTAAATAAGGGTGCTATATAAAAAAGT
>JAUPKS010000187.1 GCA_030837315.1 Planctomycetota bacterium | reverse complement strand
TTAACCACAGAACACACGGAATAGACGGAAAAGACTTTCTATTTTCCGTGTATTCCGTGTGTTCGGTGGTTATCTTTTATTTTTTTTATAAGTAATGGAGTGTCTGGTTATCGAATTTTATGTAAAGAATGGCCGATAATTTGAACCATAAACCTGATAATCTTAAGTGATCACATAAGTTTAAGTTAATCGTACAGGTTGACATTTTTTCAAAAGTGGGAAGGCAGGTAAATATGAGAGGAGGTAAGTCAAGCATCTCTTGCAAATGGAACCATCTGCGCTTTATAATTATCTTTACTTTTATCTTTGTTCCCGGTCTTTCAGCTTCTTCTGTGCAAGTGGAAGGGAAGCGGCTCCATGATCAGGAAATGAAAGGGCCTCCAGATATTATGAACCAACAACAAGGGAAAGGAAATAGCAGCATGAAATCACAGGGGATTACCAAACATGTATTACCATCTTTACCTTATGATTATAATGAACTTGAACCATACTATGATGAGGAAACCTTGCGCCTTCACCACGATAAGCATCATGCTGCTTATGTCAATGGTCTCAATGAAGCAGAAGAAAAGCTTGCCGAGGCCCGAAGAACAGGAAACTATGCCTTGATTAGATATTTGGAGCAGGGCCTGGCCTTTAATGGATCAGGTCATATCCTGCATAGTATTTTTTGGACCAATATGGCTCCCAATCTAACTGGTACCGAAAGGATACCCAAGGGGCAATTGGCTGATCAAATCAAGCAGGACTTTGGTAGTTTTGATATTTTCAAAAAGCAATTCAGCGAGGCTGCCATTAAGGTTGAGGGGAATGGGTGGACTATACTTGGCTGGGTACCGGAATTCAACAAGTTGGTCGTTCTGCAGGCCGAGAATCATCAGAAGTTGACCCTTTGGGGGGCTGTGCCACTCCTTGTCCTGGATGTTTGGGAACACGCCTATTACCTTAAGTTCCAAAACCGCCGCTCAGAATGGGTTGAGAATTGGTGGAACATTGTTAATTGGGATAATGTCGCCAATCGTTTTGAAAAGGTTTGTCAGTAGACTATCCTTCTCCGGAAAGCTTTTTAACCATCTTCACACTCCTCCCCCGCTCTTTTCAAGGGTGGACAGGTTTAGTTTTATATAAATTACCTAGCAGCCTGTCGGAGAGAAAATGAATACCCCAATTTTAGCCACACTTTTGTATAAAAGAGGGATCCTAAACCTATGAATCAGCCTCAAACCATATCAAAATGGGGCCAATATTAACCGGTAGGTTTTCTCTCCGAGAGGCTGCTAGACAGTTTTGGAGTGCGGCGTCATGACGCCGCCCAGTAAAGTGGTGTCATGTTGGCGTATTCTAAAAACGACGGCGTGCTATCGCACGCCATGCGGCCTCTTGCCGCCGCACTCCAATATGCAATATGTGGCTGATAGCAGTAGAGGAAATATCTGGCCGCGTATTTAACACGCCCGTGTGCTGGCCCCTACCGTAGGAATAACCGGGCTGGCCGAAACGACGATCATGGCCCTCATTGGGTTCGATCATCACTCCGGCTTGGCCTGCATATTTGAAGGGTTGATTTATGGTTTCTTGTTCATTCGCAATAAAACTTGGGACCCGTCCCCAATTTCCCAATTTCCCCAATTTCCCCAATTTCCTAATTCTTATCACTTATCACTTGAATTTGTTGCATTATTTCTTGGGGGTGGTATTATATACCCAAAGTTGACCACCCTTACAAATCTGGTATAACACAGGGCTTAAGGTAAAAAACGCAAACCTGACAAGGGTGCTAAGATGAGGATACACAGAATGAAGGATTCGTTGCGCACTGGTATTTCGTTCGGGCTTACATCAGCCGTCATCACCACGCTTGGACTGATGGTGGGCCTGCACTCTGGCACAGGGTCGAAGTTGGTCGTTCTCGAAGGTATTTTTACCATCGCCATTGCCGACGCCTTCTCCGATGCTCTTGGCATTCATATTTCAGAGGAATCAGAAAATGTTCACACGACCTGGCAAATCTGGGTCGCCACTATCGCAACGTTCATGGCAAAACTTATCTTCGCTTTGACTTTCGTAGTGCCTGTCCTTCTTTTGCCTCTCTTCACAGCCATCATAGTCAGTCTCGTGTGGGGGTTGTCCATTCTTACAGTTCTGAACTACTTCATGGCAAAAGCTCAGGGTGAGCGACCATGGAAGGTAATTGGCGAGCATGTTCTGATAGCCATCGTTGTAATTGCCATCACCCACTGGATTGGCGACTGGCTGGCTACATACTGAAAAAAACTAACAGGGACGGCTTGACCAGACCGCCCAGGCGTCAGGTCAGCCGGGTATTATAGATTAATGAGGTAGAGATCGCCTGTACCGCAAAGTCTACAAGTGTAGGTATAGCTCAGAAATTTTAATTATAACAAAATCTGTGTAAAAAAGGAGGTTCTTCCGTTTTCAGTGTGCTGAATTTTAACCACAGAACACACGGAATACACGGAAAGTAGGAAGTCTTTTCCGTGTGTTCTGTGTATTCCGGTGCGCCAGGAAAAGCCTGGCTAATCTTGTGGACTGTGAGGTGTCCACCATGTAATTACCTGTTTGACATGTAGCCACTTGAGCACGGGGTGGAGTAATCCGGCCTGGTGAAGCCTTAAGCTGGCGAAGGTGCGAGCCGCAGCGAAAGCGAACCCGATACGGCCTCGTTACACAATATGAGAGTGGTCAGCCTGCCGGAAATGGTGAAGCCTAGTGCCGACGATGAAGGAACAGGAGCAAGCAGTCGTTGGGCTCTTCGGGGTGAGAGGGGGCAGCACGTGCTGAGAGATTAGTCGAGGAACCTGGGAGGCCCGACAGGAGGCCCTGTCGGGAGTCGGACATGCCCATAGTAGCAAGGAAGCAGGGTAATGCCTGTGGAGCGAAGGGGCCTGGCCGGAAATATGTGTCTGTCAATGAAGAAAGGAGTACCGCTTGAATGAGAATTCCACCACGGAAAATCTGGTAGAAGAATGCCCTACCCTGGAATTGGGGAAGAGAGTTCCTCTGCCGGAGGCACTCTCCCGACTGAGACAGAAACTTGGCCAAAAGGCGAAGCATGAGCCGAGATTCCGATTTTACACCTTGTATGATCGGATTTATCGGGACGACACGCTGAGGACGGCTTGGGAACTGGTGCGGATTAATAGGGGTGCACCTGGCATTGACGGGGTGACGATAGAGTCAATCCTTGAGAGTCAGGAAGGACCGGAGGCGTTTCTTAATGAAATAAGGGAATCGCTGCGCACCAAGAGCTATCGTCCACAGCCTGTACGACGGGTCTATATACCGAAAGCCAATGGGAAGAAGCGGCCACTGGGAATACCGACGGTTTACTCATACTACACCTCCTACAGTAGGGTTTGGGAATTTCATATTCCTAAACCATGTCAGAATGCCCGACCTTTGGTCGGGGATCTTCACTTATAACCTAAATTTCAAT
>JAUPKS010000186.1 GCA_030837315.1 Planctomycetota bacterium | reverse complement strand
GTTGGCGGTGGCGGGGGAGGCAGACCCGATATGGCTCAGGCGGGTGGACAATGGGTGGATAAGTTAGATGAGGCGCTTCGTTTTGCCATCGAGTTATTGAGCAAAAAGATACTTGGTGGGATTAGTTAGCCCGCCGTGTGCCGTGTATGGGAATGACGAAGAATCATGGATAAAGAATACAACAAATACCAGCCATTAATATATGCCGGGGCATTTTAATATCTGAGTTTTTGCTTGACAATGAAGGTGTCTCTCTATAGAATTCTTGGTTTGAAAGTGGCGGACATCATGTGTTTTGTGCAGCGCTAACCGAAGTGTAATACGATAGTTAAGGTCGAGAGAGTAAAAGTATTGATTGAGTGATAAAGGGTCAGAATTGAAATAGCGCTGACATTTTTTGTATGGCTGTTGCCCTTATTTTGAAATTTAAATGAAACTTTTATAGAGGTGATACATGCCTAATCCAAAGAGAAGGTTTTCGAATTCAAGGACTCGCAAGAGACGCACGCATGACAAGTTAGCTCCTCCTGTTATTCCGCTTGATGAAAACATCGGAAAGGGCGCTGGTATACGTTCAAAGCTTTATATGTGCTCACATTGCAAGCAGGTAAATCAGCCCCACACGGTTTGTCATAATTGTGGCTATTACAGGGGTAAGCAGGTTATTTCTGTTGGAAAGTAGGGCTATGAATGTTGCGGTAGATGCAATGGGTGGGGATAAGGCTCCACACGAGGTTGTTAAGGGGTCGATCTTGGCTGCACAGCAATTTTCGGATAGTGAGATTCTCCTGGTTGGCGACGAAATAGCAATACGGCGAGAATTAGACTCTTACAGGTCAGTTCCGAAAAATATTACCATCCATCATACAACTCAAGTGGTTGGTATGCACGACCCCGCGACTTATTCCATACGCCAAAAACCTAATTCGTCAATCACTCGCAGTATAGAGCTTGTGGCGAATGGTAAAGCTGCCGCTGTTGTGAGTGCAGGACACACAGGCGCAGCGGTCGCTGCGGCGACAATGCATTTGCGAACTCTGAAAGGGGTGCGGCGTCCAGGTATTGCTGCTCCTTTTCCGACTCGGCATGGAACATGTCTGATTATTGACGTGGGAGCAAATATTGCCTGCAAACCGATACATCTTTATCAGTACGGTGTCATGGCGGCGGTATGTAGTAAATATATCTATGATGTTAAAAATCCACGGGTAGGGCTTCTGAATATCGGCGAAGAGGATGCAAAGGGGAATGATCTGGCGAAAGAAACGTTCGCCCTTCTCTCCAATTCACATGTAAATTTCGTGGGAAATGTAGAAGGCCGTGAAATATTTGATGGTAAGGCCGACGTTGTTGTTTGTGAAGGTTTTGTAGGAAATGTTATACTGAAGTTCGGGGAAGGGCTTGGCATGAGCCTCCTGTCGGCGATTAAGGAAGAAGCAACGAAGAGTTTCTGGGCGAAGGTGGGTCTGTTGTTGTGTAAGCCGGCCTTTGTCCCTTTAAAGGCTAAAATGGACTTTGCCGAATATGGCGGTGTTCCTTTGCTGGGGGTTAATGGTGTGTGTATTATATGCCATGGCAGGTCAGATTCCAGGGCCATCCAAAATGCTGTAAGAGTTGCATTGCAGTTATCAAAAAGCAAAGTCAACGAGCATATTGTTTCCGAGCTGGAAAAGGACAGTGCGCCTACGGCAAATGTTACATAACCGATTAGCCACCTATCAGTCTCCTGTGGGTAATTTATAAATACATGCAACAGAATCAAAAAGCATCTATTACCGGTATCGGATCCTATCTGCCAAGTAAGGTTTTAACAAACTACGATTTAGAAAAGATGGTTGATACCAGCGACGACTGGATTATCCAGCGGACAGGTATTAAAGAGCGTCGGATTGTTGAAAATGGTCAAATAACGTCTGATCTTGCCACGTATGCATCACTTAGAGCAATGGAAGATGCCGGGGTATCCCCAGGCGATTTGGACATGATTATTACCTCAACAATTACGCCTGACCATATCTTTCCTTCAACTTCGTGTTATATACAACAGAAAATAGGTGCAAGCAGGGCAAGCGCCTTTGATATATTGGCAGCATGTGCTGGATTTATCTATGCGCTGTCTGTTGGAGAAAGCTTTGTAAATTCAGGGGCGATGAAAACCGTCCTGGTGGTAGGCGCCGAATGTTTATCAAAGATTACAGACTATACTGATCGTACAACCTGCATATTGTTTGGAGACGGTGCTGGTGCAGTCGTTATACAAAAAAGCCTCTCAAAACACGAGATTCTTTCTACGAGCTTGGCTGCTGATGGGTCACAGGCAGATGTACTCATCATGCCGGGGGGGGGAGCGAAGAACCCTGCCACCTTAGAATCAGTTCAACAACGGACGCATTATATTCAATTTAAAGGCAAAGAGGTATTCAAACTGGCAATTAATAAAATAACAAATCTGATTATAGACACGGTAAATAAGAACGGCCTCAGCCTTGAAGATATTGACTTAATTATTCCTCATCAGAGCAATTTGAGGATTATTGAAGCGACCATGGAAAAACTTGGGTTGCCCATGGAAAAGGCGGTTGTGAACATTGATAAATACGGAAACACATCCTCTGCTTCCATTCCCATTGCAATTGATGAGGCCAGAAAGGAAGGTCGCCTCTCCAAAGGAGATATTGTTATGCTGGTGGCATTTGGAGGAGGATTAACGTGGGGGTCTTCAATTATTAGATGGTAAAGGACACGCGAAAGACAGCATTTCTTTTCCCTGGCCAGGGCGCACAATACGTGGGAATGGGAAAGGATTTTTATGCTTCTTTTAAAGAGGCGCGTGAGATATTTGATCAGGCAAATACGATTCTTGGGTTTGATTTAGCGGCGCTTTGTTTTCAGGGAAAACAGGAGGAGTTAAATAAAACCTCTATTTGCCAGCCTGCCATACTCGTAAATAGTGTGGCAATATTGGAAGTCTTAAAAAGAAATTCAGCAATGTGTGGAGATAGATGTCGTGCAGCTGCGGGACTGAGTCTGGGAGAATATACGGCACATGTATCTGCCGGTTCCATGGCCTTTCCGGATGCTGTGAGATTAGTGTATAGGCGTGGGATGTTTATGCAGGAAGCGTGCAATACAAATCCGGGCGGTATGGTTTCCATTATTGGATTAGCAGACGAAAAAGTAGATCAGCTTTGCGCAGAAATGAAACCATTGGGAATTATTTGTGCCGCAAATTATAATAGTCCAGGGCAGGTTGTTATCTCTGGCGAAAAGACCCTATTGGAGAAGGCGTCTATTCTCGCTAAGGAACGAGGTGCAAGGATGGTTGTTCCCTTGAGGGTCGATGGGGCATTCCACTCCGATTTAATGAGCCCTGCAAGCAACAGGCTTTCAAAGGAACTGGAAACAACGCCAATCTCAAAGCCAAATATTCCGGTGGTTGCCAACATTTATGCGCAATATGTAAGAGAGCCAGGGGAGATAAAAGTATCTTTGGCAAAACAATTAAATAGTCCCGTGCGGTGGCATCAGTCGATCGCTATGCTGATACAGGACGGATTTAATCAGTTTTATGAGATCGGCCCTGGTAAAACGTTATCAGGACTTATGAAAAGGATTGACTCCGCTCAGGAAATCAAGAACATTGACACCGTCGAGGCCTTTGAAAATATAGTAAAATCGAATTAATTTTAGCATAAGGAGGTAAAACCGTGCCAGCAGTTGAAGATAAAGTTAAAGAAATTATCACAAAACAAATGGGTGTAAAAAACGAACAAATTACAAAAGAGACGTCATTTATTAATGATCTTGGCGCAGATTCTTTAGATACCGTAGAGCTCATTATGGAATTTGAAGACGCTTTTGATATGAATATTCCCGATGAAGATGCAGAGAAGATAAGAACGGTAGGAGACGCCGTTAAATATATCGAGGAACACAAATAAATGCAGAAACAGCGAAGGATCGTCATTACCGGCGTTGGTGCTATTACACCGCTTGGGCGTGAGAAAAAACAAATCTGGTCGGCACTCTGTGAAGGGAAAAGTGGCATAAAACCCATTACTTCTTTTGATACCTCTGCCCATGAAGTACACTTCGGAGGCGAGGTCAGCGACTTTGATCCGACTACATGGTTTGAGATTAAGGAGGCCCGCCGATTAGATCGCTTTGCACAATTTGCTGTTGTTGCTGCAATTCAAGCCGTGGAGGATGCCGGACTGAAATTGGAAAGCTTTGATCAGACGAGAATTGGGGTTGTGATTGGTTCCGGGATGGGAGGCTTGTTAGAGCTTGAGACCCAACATGGAATTCTCGTCAACAAAGGGCCTTCCCGAATTTCTCCTTTCATGGTTCCCAAACTGATGGTCAACGCCGCATCGGCGCAGGTGGCAATACGATTTGGACTGAAAGGTCCCAATTACGCATTGGTAACGGCGTGTACCACCGGTGTCAATGCTATAGGTGAAGCCGTCCGCATTATCCAGAGAGGTGATGCAGACATCATGATTGCTGGTAGTTCTGAGGCAGTAATCAGCCCTTTAGGTCTTGCCGGATTTAGTGCGATGAAAGCACTTTCTACCCGCAATGACGCACCACAGAAGGCCAGCCGTCCGTTCGATAAACACCGGGATGGTTTTGTCATTTCTGAAGGTGCTGGTGTTATTGTGGTTGAAGCACTTGAGACAGCAAGGGCAAGAGGGGTAAATATATATGCAGAGATACTGGGATATGGACTCAATGGAGATGCATATCATATTGCAGCGCCTGAACCAAATGGTGATGGTGCAATCCGGTGTATGACGAGTGCCCTGAAAGACGCACACTGTAATTCTGAGGAAATTGATTATATTAATGCACACGCTACATCAACTCCAATCGGTGATAATATCGAGACAAAGGCACTAAAGAAGGTTTTTGGAGAGCATGCACACAACATACCCATAAGTTCTACAAAGTCCATGCTGGGACATCAACTTGGGGCTTCGGGAAGTGTCGAAGTTATAATCTGTGCCATGGTAATAAAGGAAGGTGTTGTTCCCCCAACAATCAATTATGAAACACCTGACCCCGAATGCTCAGGATTGGATTTTGTTCCCAATGTGGCCCGTGAAAAGAAGGTCAAAAAGGCTCTTTCCAATTCATTCGGTTTTGGGGGGCACAACGCCAGTATCGTCCTTGGACAGGTGTAAGCATACGAACTTAAACGCAATCATCTCACAACAACAACTAATTTTCATCATTTTACAACTCCTTTTTCCGGCTCTCCTCTTTAAATTGAAGATTTACAGATGGTTCCATTTATGATACATTGTGCAAGAAACCACGGTGCTCCTGGTGGCTTTTAACAAATAAATTGTTCATAGGAGAGATTGAGAGCATAAAAAGTTTAAATCCGGAAAGTAACAGAAGAACCTCTGGATTTAAACATTCCTTACGTTAGCAAGATAATGTTCTATAATGATGTATGAAATTTACGCTAAATGAAATTCAATCTATTATTGGCGGGAAAGTCATTAGCAATGGAGATACCTGTATCACGGGTATTGCCAGCGTTGAAGTAGCAAAAGAAGGAGATATAACCTTTATCAGGAACGACACGTTAGCCCCACAGGCTTTGACATCTCAGGCTTCCGCAATAATTTTACATCGCGAGATACATGCGCTCAAAAAACCACAAATCGTCATAGAAAATCCGTACCTTGCCTTTACACGTCTTATGGAAGTTGTGGCAAAGGAAAGATATAATCGGCCGGCTGGCATTCACCCCACGGCTATTATTGGTAAAACAGCTACTATGGGAGAAGGGTGTTCGGTTGGAGCACACGTTGTCATAGAAGACAACGTGATAATAGGGCGCAATGTTACCATGTATCCAAACACGTATATTGGCAACGAGAGTCGCATTGGAGATAACACTACTATCTATGCCAATGTCTCTATCAGAGAAAATACTATTATTGGCAAACGTGTTATTATTCATTGTAATAGCGTCATAGGGGATGATGGATTTGGCTATCTTCAAATGGAAAAGAGACACATCAAGATACCGCAAATTGGAATGGTTGAAATAGGAGACGATGTAGAAATTGGCGCCATGGTGACGATCTGCCGGGCTGCACTCGATAAAACAAGCATCGGAAACGGCGTAAAGATAGACAATCATTCCCATATTGCCCATAATGTTACCATAGGAGACAACACCATGCTTATTGCGTATGCCAAGATTGCAGGGAGTGTCAAAATTGGGAAGAACGTCCTGATTGCAGAAGATGTCGGCATTACCGATCATGCATCTATTGGTGATAATTGTATTGTCGGTGGAGGTTCCAACGTTTACAAGAGCTTAGAAGCTGGCTCTACGGTGTGGGGTTCGCCAGCCAAGCCCATTACAGAAGAGAAACGCATCCAGGTATTAATCAAAAAATTACCAGAAATGTATAATACAATCAAACGACTTGTAAAAACATCGCAATAATTTTGAGGGGAAAACGTATGTGTGGAATTGTAGGGTATATAGGACATAATAAGGCTGTCGATGTTCTCCTGGATGGTATTAAAAGACTTGAATATCGCGGATACGATTCCTCAGGAATCGCATTTATTGAAGACGGTATTCTGAAGTGCGAAAAAGCCGTAGGTAAGATCGCCGAACTGGAGAAGAAGCTTGACGGAATGAATTTCAATACCCATATAGGAATCGTTCACACGCGATGGGCAACGCATGGTGCCCCTACCATGGCGAATGCCCATCCTCATCTTGATTGTCATAATGAAATCGCAGTCGTACATAACGGGATTATTGAGAATTACGATTATTTAAAATTAAAACTAGAACGGGAAGGGCATGTCTTCCAGAGTGAAACAGATACGGAAGTTCTGTCGCATCTCATCGAAAAGTATTTTAAGGGGAACCTTGAAATGGCTGTCATGGAAGCCTTAAAAGAAGTGGAGGGAACCTACGGGGTTGCGGCGATTTCTATAAAAGACCCGCAAAAAATTGTAGCAGCGCGGAGGGGATCGCCTTTAGTATTAGGGATTGGTAACCAGGAGTATTTTATAACCTCTGATATTTCTGCCTCATTGGAGCATACAAGGGATGTGGTGTATCTCGATGATAATGAGGTGGCTATCCTTACTTTTGACCACTACGAAACCAAGACTATGCAAAATATCCCTACCTATAAAAAGGTAGAAGAGGTACTGTGGAATATTGACATGATCGAGAAGGGTGGCTACGAACATTTTATGCTTAAGGAGATTCATGAGCAGCCACAGGCTTTACGAAATGTTATGCGTGGGAGAATAGAGGGTGATCGTGGTTTGGTTAAACTGGGCGGATTGATAAGCTGTGAAAAGGAACTCCGTGAGGCTAAACGCATCGTTATTGTTGCTTGTGGTACGTCATGGCATGCAGGGCTTGTGGGTGAATACATGCTGGAAGAATTGACGCGTATACCCGTTGAGGTAGAATATGCCTCGGAATTTCGATACCGGAATCCTGTGGTTGAAGAAGGTACCGTAGTGATTGCCATAAGCCAGTCAGGGGAAACGGCAGACACCCTCGCTGCAATGCGTGAGGCCAGGCACAAGGGCGCCAAGTTGCTTTCCATCTGCAATGTCGTTGGCAGCACCATAGCCAGGGAAGCCGATTGCGGGATTTATTTGCACATCGGTCCGGAAATAGGCGTTGCATCAACGAAGGCGTTTACTGCCCAGATTGCCGTTCTCTATTTGTTTACCCTGTATATGATGAATCTAAAGTATCCCAATAACCCGATACCTTCCGATATGATCAAGGTAATCCAGGCAATACCCGACAAGGTTCAGACAATTCTCACTATGGAAGAGGAGATTGTGGAACTTGCAAGGATATATAAAGACAGTGAAAATGCCCTTTATTTGGGGAGGGGATACAACTACCCCGTGGCGCTTGAAGGTGCATTAAAACTCAAGGAAATATCCTATATTCATGCCGAAGGCTATCCGGCTGCAGAGATGAAGCATGGCCCTATTGCCCTTATTAACAAGGATATGCCCGTTGTTTTTATCGCTACAAAAGATAGCGTCTATGGAAAGGTTTTAAGCAATATTGCTGAGGTAAAATCCAGGGGTGGAAGGTTGATTGCAATTGCAACTGAAGGAGACGATCAGATTAGAGGAAAAGTCGATCATGTCTTTTATATACCCAAGACCTCCGACTGCCTGACACCGATCCTTTCCGTAATACCGTTGCAATTAATGGCCTATCATATGGCAGTCATGCGAGGGTGTGATGTCGACAAACCCAGGAATCTTGCGAAAAGTGTAACGGTTGAATAAGATTCTTATTCAAATTCCTATGGAAATTCATTGGTTAATCATTGCAATGGTTACCGGGGTTTTGGTGGGAGCCGTTATTACCTGGCTGCTCTGCAGGGTACGCATCGCAACGCTCAACGAGCAATATATCGCAACTCAACAGGATATGGCACATGCACGGGCTGATCTTGATCTGAAGAACGGAACCATTTCTCAGCTTAATCAGGTAATTGTTCGGCTGGAGACCACTCTCGAACACGAGCGTAAGACCGCTTATGAAAAACTGAATATCCTTAATGACGCCACTCTGAAGCTGGGCGATGCATTTAAAGCGCTTTCATCGGAAGCGCTGAGGAGTAACAACCAATCCTTTCTGGAATTGGCAAAAATTACCCTGGAAAAATATCAAACTGAGGCAAAAGGAGACCTCGAACAGAGACAGAAGGCCGTAGAACAACTCGTCACACCGATCAAGCAATCCCTGGAAAAGGTAGACACTCAGATACAGGAATTAGAGAAGTCTCGCCGGCAAGCGTATGGAAGTCTCACGGAGCAGGTCAAGTCTCTCGTGTATACACAGGAGAAGTTGCAGTCTGAAACGGGTAATCTGGTCAAGGCGCTTCGAGCTCCGACGGTACGAGGGACATGGGGGGAAATACAGCTCAAGCGGGTAGTTGAAATTGCCGGCATGCTGGAACACTGCGACTTTTACCAACAGCAAACGGTAACAACGGAGGATGGACGATTGCGACCTGATATGCTTGTGCGGCTGCCCGGAGGGAAAAATATTGTCGTTGACGCAAAGACACCCCTTCAGTCGTATCTTGATGCATTAGAATCCGCAACCGATGAACTGCGTTTATCGAAGCTTAAGTCCCATGCACAGCAGATTCGGACCCACGTGTCAAAACTGAGCGCAAAGTCTTATTGGGAACAATTTCAACCTACGCCAGAATTCGTGGTTCTTTTTCTGCCCGGTGAAACGTTTTTTAGCGCGGCCCTTGAGTTGGATCCGGCACTGATTGAGGAAGGCGCTAAACAGCAGGTCATCCTTGCATCACCGACAACTCTGATCGCACTCCTGCGCGCCGTGTACTATGGCTGGCGACAGGAACAGGTGTCTGAGAACACCAGGAAAATCAGCGACCTAGGCCAGGAACTCCACGAACGCATCGCCACAATGGTCGAACACTTGACTAAGCTTGGCGGGTCTCTTGGGAAGGCCGTGGAGGCATTCAACTCCGCTGTAGCATCCTTTGAGGGTCGCGTGCTTCCCTCGGTACGAAAGTTTGAGGTGCTTGGCGCAGGAAGTAAGAAGGATATCGAGGAACTTACTCCACTCGACAAAAACCCCAGGATGCTTATGGAAATCCAAGGTGAACATGACAGAAAAATTTGCTAAGACATCTATTCTTGGATATCTTGGAACGATTCGACCCAGTTCTTTCCCCAGAAAAAACTAAAAAAGCTTGACCTGAAAGTAGTTGCAATGCGTGACAAGAAGGCGCGGCAACTTTATATACCATAATATCTTTAACTGGCCAAAGTGAACATCGG
>JAUPKS010000185.1 GCA_030837315.1 Planctomycetota bacterium | reverse complement strand
GGAAAGTTTATCACATTGCCATTGTCTTCATACCTTGCAGAGGAACTACAAAGGCATAAAGCCGGACGTGATAGCTATCATCTCTTTGACGATAGGAAAGTGAATCATGACCTGGTAGCAGACTATAGCGAATACTTTAGCAAATTATTAAGAGCTTGGGTATTTATAATTTCACTTTCCATAATCTCAGGCATACCTTTTCCAGCTTATTACAAAGCGAATTAGGCATTGGTGCGGTTGTAGTACAAGGGATGACCGGTCATTCAAGCCTGGGCATGTTGCAGAAGTATTCACACACAGGGTTAGACAGTAAAAGGAATGCGATAGAGATGTTAACAGGCCATGTCCTGAGTGTGAGCGAAAAGGCCACTATTCCAGTGGTATCTAAAACAGGTACGGCGTAAGTACGACATAGAAAGGGCTGTGGTTTTGCAAGTAACAGCTATTTCAATACTTACATTATTTGAGATATTTACCAAAGATAACATCCAGTTTCTTTTTGGTGCTTTCAGGGACAAGGTCCTTGTGCGTTACGATGGCATTCTGTACTGCCGTTGCACATGCACAGGTTCTTTTCTGCTCAATCTTGGGTATGGCGGCCTTGAGGGTACGCTTCGCCGTCTCGGCATTTTTATTCAGATTTCCAATAATCATTTCTAGTGTCACAGATTCCTCACTCACATGCCAACAGTCATAATCCGTAGCCATGGCCAGGGTGCTGTAACAGATTTCTGCCTCCCGCGCCAGCTTTGCCTCCTGGAGGTTCGTCATACCAATAACGTTTACCCCCCACTGACGGTACACGTTCGATTCAGCGCGGGTAGAGAATAAAGGACCTTCCATACATAGATAAGTCCCCCCCCTGTGCACCCGCGCCCCGACCGATTTAGCAGCATGAAACAGGGTGTCGGCTAGCACGCCACATACTGGATCAGCAAAACTTACATGTCCCACAATCCCTTCACCAAAAAATGTACTGATCCTGCCTCGTGTCCTGTCAAAAAACTGGTCAGGAATAACGATATCGAGAGGCCTGATCTCCTCTTTCATACTTCCAACGGCACTAACAGCGATGATATGTTCCACGCCTAATTTCTTCATGCCATAAATATTAGCCCTGAAATTGAGCTCTGAAGGTAAAATCGTATGCCCTTTTCCGTGTCGTGGCAAGAAAGCAACCTTACGACCCTCCAGGGTACCTACCGTAAAACTATCAGAAGGTTTACCAAAAGGCGTATCGATCGATACAGACTTTACATCCCTGATTCCCTCGATATTGTAAAGGCCACTGCCTCCAATGATACCAATCATCTGCTCCCCCATTTTTTGATTTCTCCTTTTTTTACGGAAAACCTTTTTGCCACAAAGATACATGGGCATAAAAGGTTTCTAAAATTTATTGTTTTTCAACCTGAGCTATTACTTGAGATTTAATAAAGGTTTAAATTATGCGAAAGTGTCCAGTCCATGTCAATAAATAAAATTTGAAGTATTCTACGGCCATTGATATAATCCTCTGAGATGCTCATAATTTCCAGTTTTTGGGAATGGTAAGTAATCTGAATGTCACGAGAAGCACGTTCGACTTCTTTGCGATTTTTGTGTCTTTGTGGTTAAAAGATCAGGGGTATTCCCAGTGAAAAATCAAGAAATTGCAGCATTGTTTGAGAAGATTGCCAACGTACTGGAACTCAAAGGGGAGAACACCTTCCGCATAAATTCTTACCACAAGGCGGCACGGGTGATCGGGGATTTGGCTGAAGATATAGAGATACTTGCCAAGGCAGGAAAATTAACGGACATCCCTGGCATTGGGGAAGGCACAGCTGAAAAGATTATTGAGTATATTAACTCCGGGAAGATGTCCAAGTATGACGAGGTAATGCAGGGAGTTTCTGAAGAAACGGTTGCCCTCATGCAGATACCGGGTTTAGGCCCAAAGACTGTGGCCCTGTTAAACAAGGAACTAGGCATCGTAAATTTGAGTGACCTTGAGAAAGCCTTACATGGTGATACATTAAAAGGACTATTTGGAATTGGTGATAAAAAGATTGAAAATATCGTTAAAGGGATTACGTTGTTTAAAACGAGTCAGCAACGTATATCCATCGGGATGGCGTATCCTGTGGTAAAAAGAATTATAGAAGAATTAAAGCATAATCCTAAGATTGAGGATATTCAGGCAGCTGGTTCATTGCGCAGAATGAAGGAGACGGTTGGCGACATCGACATCCTTGTCTCTGGTGCAGAAGGCACAGAAATTGTTAAATCTTTTGTGAATATGCGAGGGGTCACACAGATATTAGCGGCGGGTGATACCAAGGGAAGTGTACGTATCGAAGAAGGTGTTCAGGTAGACTTGAGGGTTGTTCGTGAAGATGAGTTTGGTGCGGCATTACAATATTTTACCGGTTCAAAGGAGCACAATGTGCATCTTCGTGAAATTGCCAGGAAAAAGGGATTGAAGGTTAGTGAATATGGAATATTTAGGGGAGATAAAAAGGTTGGTGGCCGATTAGAAGAGGAAATCTACGCAACTTTAGGCATGGATTGGATATCGCCTGAACTGCGTGAAAACAGGGGAGAAATTGAGGCTGCACAGGAGGGAAAATTGCCAAAGCTCGTCGAACTTTCCGACATCAAAGGAGACCTCCACAACCATTCTAATTGGAGTGACGGTATTCCTACCTTTGAAGAAATGGCCGAACATGCCATAAAGATGGGGTACAAATATCTTGTCGTTTCTGATCATTCCAAGTCGCTTCATATAGCGAATGGCCTGGAAGATGATGAACTGCTTGAAGAGATTGAGGCAATTGATAAACTCAATAAAAAATTCAAGGGGTTTACGTTGCTTAAGGCAACCGAGGTAGACATCAAGTCCGACGGCTCTTTAGATTTTCCCGACAAACTCCTGAAAAAACTGGATATCGTTGTGGCCTCTATTCACAGTGGATTTAAACAGGGAACGGAAAAGATTACGGAGCGAATGATAGCAGCCATTCGTAATCCTCAGGTAAACATCATTGCTCATCCTACGGGCCGTTTGATCAGTAAACGGGAGGGGTACGAAATCGATATGGACAAAGTTATAGAGGCTTGCGCAGAGACGGGCACGGCCCTTGAGATTAACTGTTTTTATGATCGGCTCGACCTAAACGATATTAACTGCAGAAAGGCCAAAGAGGCAGGTGTCATGATCTCAATTAGCACCGACGCCCATCACCTGGATCAGATGTGGATGATTGAATTGGGTGTGGGGATAGCGCGCAGGGGATGGCTGGAGGCAAAGAACGTAATCAATACATTTTCCCTCGATAAATTAAAAACATTTTGCAGGAAAAAAGGAATGCCTTCACCATGATTGCATATTCCCTGCGTTAAGGTTGCCTCATAAGCTCTATGAGAGAAGATGATTCTCCTGATAAACTATTAAGCAAATACAAATCGCCTTAAAAAAATGATGTAACTGTATGGTTTTATTCGTTGTTATTCTAATCTAAATCAAGGGGGTGTTATATGGATGATCACATCTATAAAGTAATTGAATTGGTGGGTACTTCTACAACGACGACGGAAGATGCCATTCAACATGCGCTTTCAAGGGCATCAAAGACCTTGCGCAATATGCGGTGGTTTCAGGTAGTTGAAACCAGGGGTCGTATTGAAAATGAGAAGATTGCCCGCTGGGAGGTTGTAGTAAAGGTAGGATTTGCATTGGAGGACACCCTTTAGTAAGAGAGCAGCGTGGTGTAAGGCCACAAAAAAGTCGATGGCGATGCGGGCAAGCGGATAATTTTTCGATAGACAGCCATTTAAAAGGAATCGAGGTTGTCGTATTTGAAATAGCCTTAAAAATCCTGTTTTCCAGAATAGTTCTTTCGTTAAATTTTGTAAAGTCATAATTGGTCGAACAAAAAATATGCAAAATATCCCGCACAAAAGGTACTTCAATATCATGCATCGGGTTAAAAATAAGCCGTTCTCTTTCGTCCCCGGTGTTCTTTTCCCCATAACAATCGGTTGGGGGGCAATATCGATAGTACATAACAAAGCTGCTGTTTCCGAATCAAAGAGAACTGCTCACTTGGTATATGCATCGGCTACCGGAACGGTATTGCACGATACACCGGAGAAGGCCTTGTCTCCCGAGGTGGTGCAAAGCATGATCAGGAAAAAGGGGTTGTTTGATTCCCGCAGGAATGCTTCTGGTCATGGCGTTTCTCATCAGTATGAATTGCAGAAAGACGGAAAGGTAGTGTGTGACCACTCCAGTGGTTTACTGTGGCAACGGGCAGGTTCGCAGAATGATGTGAACTACCGGGATGCGAAGAACTATATTTCCGCACTGAATAAAGACAGGTTTTGCGGTTATAATGACTGGCGTCTGCCCATCCTGGAGGAGGCCATTTCTTTGATGGTACCGGCAAAAAAAGACGGTGCGTTACACATAGATCCGGTATTTGATCCATTCCAGAAAAGGGTATGGACGTCTGATTTCAGGAAGGATGGCATGGCCTGGACCGTTTGGTTCGACTCCGGCTTTTGCGACTATGCATACACAGACAACAACATCAAGCACTTTGTTCGGGCAGTAAGGGGGCGACAATAATTAACGTGAACACTTACCGTACGCTTTTTAAACAAAGTTGACGAACAACACGGACAAGCAAGTTTCTCCGTGCCACCCCTTATGCAATATGTGCTTGACCCCTTTTATCTTTTTATACTGAGAAGGTTAATAAATTGTGATTTTATTTTGAAATTCCTAGCGATAGATTAATACTATTCAATAAAAGCGCTATGAATCCCGTAGGGATGAAATGATTATAGACGATAGCATAAAACCCCAATGATAAACCCCTAAGGGGTGATATATAATCGTTTTTCCGTGAAATGCCTAACGTGTCCATTATGTCATTCCCTTGGGATTGGGTGTTATTTTCGGTTTTTTTCATCTATAATCATTTTACCCCTTCGGGGTTCTTGTTTTCATATTTTTAATAAATCACAATGAATGAACATGTTTAGTATAGAAGTTCCCACACAAAACGAGCGAGCGGATAACGTGACAAACTCTCAGTCCTTAACCTGATCAAAGTACCATTTTTTTGTCAGCATGTCGTAGGAAATAAGACAGGTAAGATTGTTGTTGGTTATTACGCAATATCGTTTCTTTAACACACCCTGTATGGTTTGGTCCAACCATTCGTTTACAACTTCTTTCACCTGAAAAAGTCTGCCGTGCAGTTTAAAGCGATATGGAATCACGTAATTTATCGTCAGATCATTGACAGGTACCCATATGGAAGACCTCACTAAATGAACAATGCTGAATATTGATGAAAAACACCAAAGAGTAATACAGGCAATGGAAAAACACATCGAGATGACAACAAGGTAGTATCCCTCAAATAAACCAACCATGTGAATCGTGCTGCCAGCATACAAACCCAAAGCAAAGACAATCTCCCAATATCCTACGGTAAACGCAAGACCCTCGTCGCTGTATGCTAGCTTTCTCATAGCAAGAATTATTAAGAACGGCATCCACCACAGCCCAAAAGACCAAAAGAGCAGTGAAATTCCTTTTAAAAATGGGAGGAAATCTGCAAAAGGCCCCCCTACTGCTTGTATATGCTGGTGCAATATGGTACCCGTAATTGCCGTTACGGCTGCTGCCCCAATGTTCATCCAATACGGTGAGAGAACAGTAGTGCTGTCAAACCTGTAAAACATGCATCGCAAGATAATCAAGGCCATAAATATCAGATATAAACTCGCCCCCACCGACCATAGTGCAAACGAGAATACCTGAATAAATATTACATGGCTTATGGCACGCTCCGCAACAATAACTCCCAGCAAGGCCGTAGCTTGAGTGCCCACAGTAGCAAAGAACCATCCGCCATGCAAGACATCTTCAATCTTTCTATCCTCTGATTTCCGATTCAAGAACAGGATGCTAAACGTGGAAAGTGATATTCCTAACCAAAGGCCAATGGCAACGTACCAGAATATATTAGCCGTTGTGTATAAATGAAATATCCTGGAAAAACAAATACCAGCAAAGTTCACAGCCCCAACAATAGTAAAGAAATACAGGGTCTTTTCGGGGTTAAGCAGTTCGTTCAAGACATCTTTGTAAAATAATACCGTCTGTATAATTTTAAAAACAGCCACAGAAAGGAATATGGCCAGGCTTGCTATAAAAAAGTAGGGGGCAATTACTTCATAGCCATACAATTGAGAAATGAACGCAATCATTACCGTGGCCATAACGGCAGAAAACCAACGGGTGTCCAATGAATAGGTTGCAATCTTTAATACACTCATAATGTAACCCTATAGTATTATTGTGTAAAAACTTCTTTTGTAACAATTTGGTTTTATGAAAAAATACCGTTAAAAGCTCTGTTAGGAGCGATATGTTTATAAACAAACCATTATGCCACAATCAAGCTCCATCGGGAGCGGCATGTTGTTTCTGTGTTTCACATGCCGTTCCGATGGAGCTTTGGTTACGGTTGTGCTGCGCTACGCAACATTCGCCACTTTTTTATGCATCTTTGTTATCGTTTTTTCTTCCATAAACGAGAGACATATGAGACATACAAGGGATACAAAGATAAATCCTAAAGAATAATTATTCGTATAATCTTTGATTGTCCCTAATATAATAGGAAGGAAGAAACCTCCGAGACCACCCGCAGCGCCTACCATACCGCCAACAGCTCCGGTATCCTTTGAGAAATATTCCGTTACAAGCTTAAACACAACTCCATTACCTATACCCAGACAAACACCCATCAAATAAAAGACCGTGAGTGAAGTTATTAGCGACACATTCAGGTTCAGAAATATCAATATACTGAGTATCACCACGGAAAGGACAATTAAGATGCGCCTTCCGGGTATACGGTCGGCAAGATATCCTCCAAGAATACGGGCAAATGTAGTAGCAAATACGAATATAGCGGTAAAACTACCTGCCTTTACCGGTGTTAATTTATAAAAGTCTCGAAAGTACGAAGGCAGCCATAACGAGAAGGTTACAAAGAACCCAAAGGTCATGAAGTAAAAGAGGCAAAAGACCCAGATTAAATGAGAAGACTTATATACCTTTAGTTTATCACTGAAGGTTGGGGGCTTCGCATTCACTGGTTTCGGTGCATCAGCAGAGAAAAACCAGTAAACAAAGGCCATGATAAGCAGTGGTACTGAATAGATCATAAAGACCTTATGCCACCCCATAGACTCTGCAAGGATTGGCGCTCCAAACGTGGCAACGGCTGAGCCAATATTTCCCACACCATAAATTCCTAATGCCAAACCCTGCTTTTCTTTCGGATACCACTGTGAGACCTGCGGAATCCCAACGGCGAATGATGTACCTACCAAACCGAAAAAAAACCCGCAGATCAGTAAAAAGCCGTAACTATGCGCAAAACCTGCAATAAACATAGGAAAAAAACCGAATAAAAGCAGGACACTAAAGACTCTTCTGTCGCCAAATTTGTCTGTCAAAACGCCAATGGGCACCCTGGCAATGGAGCCAAGTAATACAGGTGTTGCGAGTAACAATCCCACGGCTGTGGAAGATAACTTGAACTCAACCTTCAGGTATGCTGCTAAAGGAGAAAAGAGTGCCCAACCGGCAAAGCATGTAGCAAATGCCAAGGTTGCAAGTATCAGCACTTTTGTGTTTCCCTGGGGTGTTTGTACTGATGCATCCATAAAACCGATCTCCAAAAAATCTTCAAGTTGTTCCGTTTAAGTCCCCCTTAATAAAGGGGGATTCGGGGGGTTGTGTTTTTTCTGTGCTATTTTACAACCCCCCGACCCCTTTTCGTTCGACTGAGCTCACGACAAAGTCTAAGGGGGATTTTCTATGCCATACAACGTATAACTCTCACAAATAAAATGAAAGTTCCTATGCAATACGATGCTATGAAGGGAGCATTGACTGAATAGGCTCAAATTCATTCTTTATCTTGATAGGGCATTTGTATAGACCCTCAGTGATTAAAGAACTCGTTTGTTTTATAAAAAACAATCTGCCATTCCTCGTTTTCATCAGGGTAAAAAAACCACTCACTTGTCCATCTCTGAAAAGCATAGACAATGTCTTTTCGTGGTCAAAAGGGTGTGCATACAGTTCATTGATTTTTTTTCCGATTACATCATCAGACGACGCAAAACCGAAAAGCCTTGCACCGTCGGTATTGATATGGGTAATGACACCATCGTAGGAAGGTTCGTACTCATACCAGCCCTTCGCGTCTTGTACATTAAGAAATAACTTAGACTCCTCTTTTGTTGATAAAATTGTACTATTCATACATACCTCCGTATTCGTAATTTTTGTTTTACGGTTTAATTACCACGTTGCTACAGTTTTTTCTGGCAATTGGTTTATATTGCTTTTTACGACCTCCCGATCATTATTTTCTGTATTAATCGTATTTTCAGATTTGAAGATGGGAAACCCCTCCTTGAATTTAGAAATATTACTCTTGATAAAATCCTCATCCCTCTGTGTCACAATCGATCCAAATACATCTAAGGGATTATACACCTTGTATTTCTGTTCCCGGAGATACCCACGCTCTTTTCTCAACTCATATCCATCCAGGATCGCTATTACAAATCCAACCACAAGGATGCTTGTTGCCCCCAGCAAGGCCTTCTTTGGCAAAGGCAGGTTTCTTAGCACATAGCCGGTACTCAACTTCCTATACAGGAGTATAGCCATAACAAACGCGGGGATAATTATCACTACCATGAGAGACTTTACCATGGAATTAATGTTGTGTACGGTACCAAGGGCCTCATCAGCATCGATCTCAACGATTAATCCCATATTCAAATCTTTAAGCCATATCCATGCGCCAACGACTTTTAATCCATCGTAGTCCATATATCCTTCCAGGTCATAACCACTTCTTCTTTCTGTAATGCATCTTTTTACTCCCTTTGTCAGCATATTGGTATCTGGATCTACGACCTTATAAGAGCCCCTGCAAGTTTCGCCGTTGCTTTTCATATGATCCGAAAATCTTGATTGAGTGACCATAACGCCGTCTTTATTTACCAGATAAGCTTCTCCTGTTTTTCCTAATAAAACATTTCTCATGCTATTATTGAGCAATGAGGTATCCATCCATAGTAAAACAGCGCCGATTACATCGTGGTTTTCACCCTTAATAGGATAAGACATAAACAGGGAAGGCGATTCATTCCCTTCTGCATCATTTGCACCATTGAGAGAATAATGGATCACCTCGGAGGTATACGTTTTACCATCGTATAAGGTCTCATGAACATTCCTGAATTCTTTTTCTTTCATAATATTCATGCCTATCAGGGATTTTTCAGTATCAGTTGTTGCCTGGATTGTTCCTGTTGCATCACAAATTACTATTCCTTTATAACCATAATCTGCCTTCATGCATTCCAACTGCATTTTTAATCTTAGATATTCATGTTCATTTCTTCCATTCACCAGACTCACAAAGTCCTCATCACCGTGGATAAGTAATCCACTTTGAATCGTGTCTGAAACAGTCCTCGCGTGTGATTTTCTCTCCTCCCACAGCAGGGTAAGAAGGTCTTTTTGTTTGTTTACGATACCCCAAAGGTTCCCTTGAACCCCTTGTTTCAGCTCGGCACTTGCCTTTGGAAAGGCAATTAATCGAAACAAAACAAGGGGAAACAACCCAAAAAGTACAAATGCAATAATGACGATTACTATGCGTTCCTTAAATATTCTTCTTACCATCTTTCCCATCTTTCACCTCTTGTGAGCTAAATGTCATGAGTTATGTAAATTATTGTCTTCAGATTTGGAAAATTCACTAAGACAAATTTCAATATCACCGATACTAAACGGTTTTGTAATGACCTTATTTGCACCCTTCCTGATCGCCTCGTGCACAACGTCTTCACCTGTATAGGCAGTGATAATCACGATATGGGATCTGAATCGTATGCTTTGCAGTTGATCCAGCAATTCGATACCATCCATACCTGGCATCTGTACATCCAGCAAGATAATCGAATACCTTCTTTTTTTAACCTCTTCCAATGCCTCGAATCCATTGTTCACCGCCTTTGTCTCATACCCGAGGTCGGTTAAGGAATTTGACAATACCTTTCGATATCCTTCCTCATCATCAACGATTAGTACCCTTTTTGTTATCATCTATTCCAATCCTTATACTCTTGAGAAATCATGAATTCTGAGGTTATAGTTTGCAACCAATGTGCCTATAAAAGTAAAAAGACGCCTGGATTGCCCCAAGCGTCTTTATTTAAATAACTTATAAAAGATAAAAATTATTTCTAAAATTATTTTACGAATTTAACTGCAAACAATTCGTTTCATATAATATTCTCGATAATAATCTTAACTTATTAATTTGCTACGACATATAAGATGATAACAGAAATTTAATAAGTGGAAACAATTTGGTTGCAGTTCAAGATCAAATCCATGTTTTTAAGGATATCAAAAAACATAAAAATTGTTCTTGTTTTTGCGTTAAGAAAAGTGGAAGGAAAATATCTGCCAAGGTTGATGAAATACAATAAGCAAGAGAAGATTTATGGGGGAACTGCTACTCAAAGACCGATGCGGAAAACAACCTTTTTATAAGATAAAAAAGACCCGACTATCCCATCGTATGTCGTATACTGTACTACCTCTTGAATTATTCTTTATGTTTTCGAAGTACTTTTTTATTTCTCTAAAGGTTTTCATTAGCTATCTCAGTATCAAAGTTATATCGGTTTTTGCTATATTAAACTCACTTGGTTTCAGAGGGAAGGGATATTAGTTCATCAAATAGCTTTTTGTTTTTTGCCTGAGTCAATCCGCCTCCTGAGACGTCTTCCTTTTCCCTACAGTTGCACAGATAACGTTGTAAAGTTTCTCCCTTAAATCATCAGGAGTATCCCAAACTATATGATTATATTGACGAGTATCAAAATGAACTTTACTAAGGTCATCACTTCTCACACACCAAATAACAGGTAGTTTTAGCCCAAGAGCAAATCCGGCTTCAAAATAGACGCCCTGTTTTTGTTGTGTAACATCTGCAATGACGAATCTCGAATCTTTGATATCAGCAATAATCTTAGCATCGATGCGGTCTATGTGTAGCTCTTTGTCAACCCGATAGGGTTTATACCCTGCTTTAACAATTGCTCGTTTTATCCCATTTTCCCAAACCTTATCTAATTCTTTATCAAAAGACATGGCAACAAACACCTGATTTGTAAGTGCAGGTTGCGATGAGTGTTTATCGATATAATCCCAACCGTCAGGCAAAATAATAGTCCGTACAACGTACATTTTGATGCGTCCCTCATCCTTTGTGGTGCGTTCCCCGACAAGGGAAATTAATTTGCGTTCAGCAAGCGCATTTAGAAGGTATTTTAATTCGTCAAGATTTTTTGCCCAAGCCAAAGGACAGTCTTCCTTACTCATTAAAACTTCAGCACCTGGGTAATTTGTCCTGCGTTCTATGGCACGCATAAGTAACATTTGTTTTTCTGATATCTTATAGTTTGGTAGGTTTTTCAAGACATCTTCCAGAAGATACGTCGTTATTTTAGGACGTTCTCTTTCAAACTCTTGGTGATCACGAATCCATGCTGAAAATCTGTAATCAACCGGGTTGTTTATGCGGGTTTGTTCTGCTGAGCGGGAAATATTATACGGCCCACAAGTAGTGCATTCATATTCAAAGGCATCGCCTTTACTTTCTTTGTTTTTAACAGACTGTTGCAAGCAGATTGGACAAAGCAGATCAGACATTCTTATTCCTCCTTACTGTCACGCTATATAGTATTTAATTACGAGCCTCTATGTTCCGTGAGGTATAACCTGCTTGTTCCCAAACAGAGTCTAGGAACGAGCAGAAACTAGCCGAAATACAATGGCGTAACGAAACGGTATCTATTTCATGACCTCCACGATTGTAGAATGGATGCCTATATTCACGTCTCAAAAATATTGTGACATTGTCATGCAATCCCTCAAATTTTGCAAAGAAATGAAAGGATTGAAGGTATATGCATTTGTGATCATGGACAATCACTTCCATCTTATAGCATCGGCACCAGAACTATCAAACACATTGGCTTCGTTAAAGAAATTTACTGCAAAAGAAATTATTGCCTTATTAAAACAGGACAACAAAGAGTGGCTATTAAGCCAGCTTGCCTTTTATAAAAAGAAGCATAAAAATGAAAGTGACTATCAGGTGTGGCAGGAAGGTATTCACCCTCAGTGGATATTGAACAACGATATCCTCATTCAAAAGATCGAGTATATCCATTATAACCCCGTAAGACGAGGTCTGGTTGACTCGCCGGAACACTGGCGTTATAGTTCTTCCCGGAATTATGTCTTAATTGATAATTCGCTTATTCGTATTGATGAATTGCCGGTATGACAAATTTCTTGAAACAGAGTTTCTCGATCAGTG
>JAUPKS010000184.1 GCA_030837315.1 Planctomycetota bacterium | reverse complement strand
GATGACATAATGGACACGCCAGGCATTTCACGGAAAAACGATTATATCACCCCTTAGGGGTTTATCGTCGGGTTTTTATGCTATCGTCTATAATCATTTCATCCCTACGGGATTCATAGCGCCTTCATTGAATAGTATTAAATCTATCGTTAGGAATTTCAAAACAAAATTACAATCTATGAACCTTCTCAGTATAAACAATCCCTATCACATATTCTTAACATTAAAGCAAAGTAACAAAGCATCTATTTCCCTGCGCGAACAGGCCATACATAGCAAGTATCAGTCTTATTGGCAGTGTCCATGATGCCGTAATCGCTCAGGTTCACGACCCACGCATAGGCTATACCGCCTTTGAGGGTATCACTCGACCAGTAGCTGTCCGACTGTACGCCGCTAAAGAAGCTAGCGTACCCCGATGGAAGGGCAGGATTGTTGTTACTTGAATCAGTCAGGCTTGATAACTCATTCCTGTTTGGCAGACGCCAGTCTTTTTGATGACTGCCACCGTTGCTCTTATCACCAGCAAAAGTCCCATTCATCGTTCCCTCTCTATTCAGGCTCTCCACATCAGTCAGGGCATCTGCCCAGATTCTTGCTCCCGCGACATTGGCATTCTGTAACCATATCAATCCAGTAAGGTTGTCCGTTACGGTACCGTTACTATTATCCGTAAAGCGGGGATTGGGCGAAGCTACCACTTTATTCGAATCAAGCATATCTGCGGTCCTGGCGGCGGGAACACCTGGATAGTCGGGAGTTCCGGAGTAGGCTAAAACGGGGGCGAGTATAATCAGGCCAATAATTGCTGTACAAAAACGTAAAAAAACCATGTAAAATTCTCCTTTATATGTTCAGGTATCTATTTGCCAAAATAATTGTTTTGATAGGATACGTCGAGGCAGGTATTCAGATACGCCTAGTATTTCAGCATGCCCCTCAGGTTTTCTTTTGAAATCATAGCCTGACATAGGTGTCGCCTGCTTTTTTCGTAAGCCAAGCAATTAGCCACATGGCAGCTGGCAACACAAAGATACTGGCGATTAGAAAAGAGTGATGTAAGGTAACATCTTGCGATAGAAGTTGATCCAAGGCTTCGTGTAAACCTAACAAGCCGAAACCAGCGAAACAACAGGCAGCAATCCACTTGACCAACTTTTCCGGGATATGTTTGTGGAGTACCATACCCACCACGATGCCGAAGGCATCGGCAATCATCATGCCGCAGGTGGTACCCATCCAGACTGGCACAATCTGTTTAACTTTGGCTATCCATCCTATTCCCCCGATCTTGGCAGCCTCTTCGGCGGCCAGTGCAATCGTCATCAGTTGGGTCTTGTCCCCCATTTCAGCGATGAAAAATGCGATAGCGACTGTCCAGAACGGGCTTCGTCCATGCCCTTGTTCTTCTCCATCAAGTGTGTCGCCGCGGATTGTCCATAAGGCAAAAATAATGAATGACGCAGCAGCGGCAAGTTTAATCCATGCCATTGGTAGAAATTGTGTGATGACATTTCCAACCGCAACCGCCATCAGATGGTTGACAAGCGTGGCGGCAAACACAGCCCAAAGAACAGTTTGCCAGCGGAAGCGGGTGGCAAAGGCCATCGCAAGCAATTGAGTTTTGTCGCCCATTTCCGCCAATACAACGGCAACCGTAGCCAAAAGAAACGCATTAATCATATTTCATGTCTTTAACATTATTATTGAGGATGATCCCATTTTGGTGTCTAACAAGTTATTATCAAGTCTTCCGAACTATAATAGACGCCATAATGAAATGTAAATAAATTCGATGAATATAGTGCCCATATCCCAATTTCCAAGCTTGTTAACATTACCTTTCCCTTAACCCTTCTTTCGCAATTCGAGGGGTGTATAAGCGGCTAAGCCAGTAAATTCAAGGGGTCATACAAAAAGGTCGGCACTACAAGCCGTTTTGAAAATTCACCCCTTTAATTTCAAGGGTTTCCTGGCTACACCTGCCCAAAAATGACTGCTTTTGAGTGCGAATTGCGAAAGTCGGGTTAAAACGGATAATAATAAAACAAAAACGAAGAAAATTGCAATCTTTTTATTAAAGTTTACGTAAAATCGAAATTACACCCTAAAAAAGTAATGTTGTGAGAAGATGGTATGTCAGAAATGGCATAGCAGGCTATTTTTATTTCAATTCCCTGTGAAAAATCGGGTAATTTGCTGCACATTACCCATCTCCATATAATTCTCCTGTAATTTCATACCATCTCTTTCCTTTGATTTTTAATTTTACTGAAAAGATTAAAAAAAGATTGCAATTTTCTTCGTTTTTGTTTTATTATCCGTCTTAAGGAAAAAACAATTTCCTATCATTCATTTATCATTTCAAGCCGCACAGGGAGTCCATGCGATGGCGAAAGCTTTCCTGACCAGTCTGGTGTTTCCCTTGAACCTGCCACTCGCCCCGGACGAGCGTAGCGGATGGCGGGGATATCCTGTTTTCAAGGGATGCACACGGGACAGAAAGGCCCTGTCGTGCCACGTTTCGGTGCTGACGCACGGCAATTGTCCGCATCCGCCGCACACCCACCGGGAGGAGGAAATCCTGCTCCTGTTATCCGGCGAGGTGGATCTCATTCTGCCGGACGATACAGCCCTCGGCCCGGACCGGCGCCGGAGGCTCAAGCCGGGGCAGTGTGTGTATTATCTGTCGTGGTTTCCGCACACGATTGAAACGGTCAGCCGCGAGCCGGCCCAATACCTCATGCTAAAATGGACCGCCCCGTATTCTGGGGAAGGCGTGCCGCTGGCTTTCGGCCATTTTAACCTGAACGTCCCGACCCTTCCTGGCGTGGAAACCGCAGGCTTTCGCATAGGCCTGGTATTTGAGGGGCCGACGGGGTGTCTGCGCAAACTTCAGTGCCACGCATCGATCTTGTCGCCGGGTGCAGGATACTCCCCGCACACCGATGCACATGACGTGGTGATCGTGGTGTTTTCCGGTGAAATCGAAACGCTCGGCCGGCGGGTGGTACCGCACGGCATAGTATTTTACCCGGCCGGCGAACCCCACGGGATGCGCAATCCCGGAGCGATCCCGGCGCATTACGCGGTGTTTGAATTCCACGGCGGGGAATGTGTGCCGCTATGGCGGAAATTGGGAGACCCGCGGCGCTGGAAACGGAAATAGCTGGCAATGATCAATCGTGGAGGTCGCAAAGCGCAGACCTGAAGACAACCTTACACTGGAAAACCCGATGAAACTTCTGACCGCTTACAGCCAAAGCCACGAACGTTTGAAAGACGAGTGGTTTCTTCCCTCCCTGCGGGACGGTTTCGAGCTGATCCTCGAACGTTCTCCGGCAAAAGGGGAAGGCCGGTATCGCGATCAGGACTGGTCCGAGGGGGTGTTGTTTAAGAGCGATACACTCATCCGGACGATCCGCGAGAATTTCGGCCAAATTTTTGTTTATTCCGACGTGGATGTCCAGTTCTTCGGTCCGGTGAAGGATCGCCTCTTGGCTGCCATGGAAGGAAAGGATATTGTCTGCCAGTGCGACGATCCCCAGGGAAACCTGTGTACCGGATTTTTCGCCGTGCGCGCCAACGATGCCACGCTGAGGCTCTGGACGGAGGTCCGCAAGGCGGTCCTGCGCCAAGGACGTGACCAGCACGCCTTCAACCTGATCATCCGGCTGATGGGGAACGTGCGCTTCGGGTATTTGCCAGCCTCCTTTTTCGGAACGGGGACCTTTCACCCCCGGGTGTGGAAGCCCGGAGGGAAATTCGTGATCCCGAACGCGCCACTCATGTACCATGCCAACTGGGCGATCGGAACCGCGCACAAAACCATGCTGCTCGCCTACGTCCGTTCCATCGTCGGGCGGGGATACAGCGCACGGTGGGCCAACAATCTGACGTTTTATCTGCACCACGGATTTTCTGGCCCGCTTCGGGCAGCTGCCTATTGCCGTGGGGAAAAGGGCACAACGGTGAAGGCCGAAGACCGCTTTGCCCACCCACGCAGCGTAAGCCTGGATGCCTCTACCGCCTGCCAGCTCAAATGCCAGTCCTGCCCGACGGCAAACGGCATCATCGCCAAACGGGTTGGTAGCGGGTTTTTGACATTCGACCATTTCCGCCGTTTTATTGAAGAAAACCCGTCGGTCAGTACCGTTGAATTGTCCAACTGGGGCGAAATTTTCCTTAACCCCCAGCTCAAGGAGATACTCCGTTACGCTTACAAAAAGAATGTCCTGCTCACGGCGGATAACGGGGCCAATTTGAACCGGGCCAGGGAGGACGTGCTCGATGCGCTGGTCCGTTACAAGTTCCGCCGCCTGTCGTGTTCGATCGACGGGGCAAGCCAGAAAACGTATTCGATTTACCGGGTGAAGGGGAATTTCGACAACGTAATCGCAAATATCCGCACCCTCAACGCCTTTAAAAAGAAGTACAACTCGCCGTATCCCCTGCTGCAGTGGCAGTATGTCGCCTTCGGTCACAACGAGCACGAGATCGGCAATGCCCGGGCTATGGCGGAGGAACTCGGCATGAAATTCTATCTCAAGCTCAATTGGGACGGATTGTACACGACGGCCTTTTCCCCGGTCAATGACCAGGAGCTCATCCGGCGGGAGACCGGTCTGGGCGTCGCCGACCGCAAAGAATATGAAGAAAAATTCGGCCGGCATTTCGCGGGCCCGACCTGCCACCAGCTGTGGCTTGCCCCTCGCATCAACTTCGACGGCAAACTGCTGGGCTGTTCGATCAACCATTGGGGGAATTACGGCAATGTCTTCGAGCACGGACTTTCCGCCTGCCTCACCGGGGAAAAAATGGAATACGCCAAGCAGATGGTACTGGGCTGGCGTGAGGCGAAGGAAGGGATCCCCTGCGCCTATTGCAAGGTCTACCGTTCGATGAAGGAACGCGACGCCTTTGTCCGGCCCGAGGATCTCGCCATCCCGTATATCGAAGGCCGACAGATGAATTTTTTGCGCAACCGGTTTTCGTATCCGCTGCTGATCACCTTCGGTAAGGCGGTGGTCGCGCTCTTTTCAAAGTAGCTTGATTTTGTTTTTCAATGCCTCCCCGCTCCGAGTGGACTAAGACGCACCGAGGAGAGTTTCTGTCGTCCCGGTTACAGGACGGCACGGGAAGGTTTGGGAAATATAGTTCTTTTAAGTTTCGCTGAGTTTGTAAGGCTTTAAAAATAAAAGGTATTATTTTGGCAAATAGTCTGAGGGCATTAGCAAAAATCAAATAATGTGATACAATAGGCTTGGTAAGGAACTAAGAGGGTGTCAATGAGGTTAAATGTTCCTCAACAGAGTAAGAAGTGAAATTTAAAGACGTATCGGTTGTGAATCTTTTCAACCGCTCTTAGTTCCCCTCCTAAAGTGCTTGGAAATTATAAGTAACATTCATAAGTTTGTTAAAAAATTAAGCAGCGTATTTTTTCTCAAGGCGTTTTGTATGTTGTCTTTGAACAGAGGATGGTTTTTTCCTCTGGGAAACTCCTTGTCAGGAAGGTAGGGAATTATGTTGATGGGGAAATGCTTCGACGGTGAGACGAAAGCAGCGCCGACACCGACATTGCAAACCTCTTCCCTTTTGAGTAGTCCGAAATATTGCCACTTTGCCCCTTCGGTCATTTTTGCAAAGGGTTTCGGGCAGCCTGTATCATCGATGGCGTGAAGTCCGTCTTTTGTGGGAGCAGTAGTTCTTTGTTTTTGAATGATTTCCAGTCGTGTGCGTTTGATGGCCTGGATAGCCTATTTTGAATCAGAGAAGAAGTATTGAAACTTTTGATAATCGGTATGGGTGGCCTTTGCCATTGCTTCAAGGGAGTTTCTTTTATAGTCTTTAAAGAGGGCGTAGAACAAGAAGGGTAAACATGGCCATTTGCTTTTTGCTGAAGCATGAGGCGAACTGGTTCAGGAACTTGTTTAAGCGGCAAATGTTTGTCTGGAAAATACTCATCCTTTGCGCCTGTGAGTGTAAGTTTCAAGAAATCCCAAGTGCAATTCATACCAAGAGTAAAGGAATAAATCAAGAGTAATTATTAGTCACAAAGCATTGAAAGGTCATACGTTGTGTCCGACTCAACTTACGACTTAAAAATATTTTTTACATGCGTTTTTTAACAAAGTAATGCCCAATCTGGAAAGAAATAAACCCCTGGCTCCTTTTACAACATATAAGATTGGCGGTCCTGCCGATTTATTTGTCGAAGTTTATACGATTGATGAATTAATACATGCCATATCAGAGGCTCATTGTAATGGTATCCCTTTTTTTTTATTGGGTTGCGGGGCAAATATCTTAGTCACTGATAAAGGGTTCCGAGGGTTGGTTATCCGTAATTTGGCAAACAAGATTACGTTCTTTAATGGAGATTCCGTTTTGGCAGAAAGTGGCGCAGTTGTTGCTGATCTTATAGAAAAATGCTGCGACCGTGGATTGTCTGGATTCGAACACTTTGTTGGTATTCCAAGTACCGTTGGTGGGGCTATGTGGCAGAATTTACATTTTTTGTCGCCCGACAGACAGCAGACGGTATTTGTTGAGGAAATAGTTCAAACGAGCCGTATTCTCACTGAAGAAGGGCAGTTTTGTACGGTCGGGGCTGAGTACTTTCAGTTTGATTATGACAAGAGTATTTTGCAGAAGCGTAAAGATATTGTGCTTGACGTCACGTTTCAACTCAGTCCAAAGCAGAAAGAAGAGATACGGGCAGTGGTGGATGCTAATATGGCCTGGCGTAACGCCAGGCAGCCGCAATTAGCGGAGTATCCGAGCTGTGGCTCTGTGTTTAAAAAAATTAAAGATATTGGCGCTGGTAGGTTGATAGAGCAGGTCGGACTTAAGGGTCTGCGTATCGGCGGTGCAGAGGTATCGGGGAAGCATGCAAACTTTATCGTCAATACAGGCAATGCCACAGCTGCCGATGTTTTACAGTTAATTCAGTATGTGCAAGAGGAAGTGAAGCTGAAATTAGGGTATACCTTGGAAACTGAAATTACGGTAGTTGGGGAGCTGTAGATGGGAAACTGAGATGTTGCAAACTTGGGAACGTGCGAAGCTAGAGGATAAGAAGTTGGAAGTTTTGACTCTCCCAACCTCTCATCTTCTTAACTTCTCATTTACCGTGTTACCGGGGTTTTCCAGATAATCTAATCCGGTAATCCGTGGTTCCGGCCTTAGCCGACTTTTACCGAAATCTGTTTTGGTTTTACTTCTTCCTTCTTTTGCATGGTAATCTCTAACACGCCGTTTTTACACTCTGCCGTTACCTTGTTGGTGTCAACAGAGGTAGGAAGATCGACCGAACGCGAGAAACTTCCATAGCGCCTTTCCATGCGGTAGTAGTTTTTACCTTTTTCCTCTTTTTCTTCCTTCTTTTCGCCCTTAATTATCAAAGTATCGCCCTGGATTGAAATGTCTATTTCCTTTGGGTCCATACCGGGAATTTCTGCCTTTACGGTAATTTTGTCAGATGTTTCTGATAAGTCAATTGGGGGTAACCACGTACCAGCCGTACCAATCTCGGATAAATCCCCACCCCTAAAAAACCGGTCAAACATCCGATTCATCTCCTCCTGTATGGAAGACATGCCTGGCAATTGCGACCACTTCATCAAATCTCTGGCCATAACGTACTCCTTTCAAAAAATAAGGTGTAAAAGAAATTAGATACATTATGTTACGACAAAACAGCAAAATTAATACCAGTACAAATTTTATTTCTTGTGTTTCAAGTAATCGATTCAGAAAAAAGAAGTTATGAAAATGGCATAATTTTATCACTGATAAATAATGCTGTCAATATGGCAGTATGGCTTAATAAAATGACATAATTACAGAAGTAATTTTTAATTTCCTTGAAAATTTCAAGTAAGGTTTGCTAATATGTTTTATATGGATGTAAATAGAAATACGATAATCAAAGACCTCATAGAATCTCACCCAGAGACACTCGCGGTATTCAAAAAATATAATCTTGTCATAGCAGGTGGCGTTCGCGGACCTAATGAGCCCATTGCCTTTTTTGCCAAGGCGCATGAGGTTGATTATGATACCCTTGTCAAGGAACTCAATGAGGCTATTGAAAAGGGTGGCGGTGAACATATTGAAATTCCGAAGCTTGAAGAAGACAAGATT
>JAUPKS010000183.1 GCA_030837315.1 Planctomycetota bacterium | reverse complement strand
GGCAATGGCAGGGACATCCGTGTGATGAAAGTTTGGCCGTAAACCCAGATCGCCTTTCATATTTTCGAAGCATTCCTCTATCGTAGTCATCGATCTATGGAGCTTTGATATCTCTTCACCGCCAAGATCCAGGTGATTTGTCCGCAGCACATACGTGCCGACAGCACCCTCCCTTGCTTGAGCTTGTTCATTTTTGGCACATCGCATTACCATCAGCCTGTTCTACTTTGATCGTATATAAATTACCAACGTTATAGCGTTCTTTAAGCCGCCCTATCCGCCCGATGATCTTGTCATACTTTTTTTGCCTTTTCGTCTTCGCTGTGGCATAAAAGAAACGCCTCTTCTTCTGTTCGCACTAATTTCATGCTCAATGTTGTTTTCCCGTCTGATAAAGGAATCTTCTCCTCATCCACTTTTGACCAAAAACCGTCTTCATACCGGATGCTTTTTTTTGGATTTTTCACGGATAAACATGGCGTTATTATACTGGGAAAGCACCACGAGGTTGACGTAAATAATATTATTCAGGCACTACGCTGAAAACTCCAAAATTTAATTTCTAACCATATCAAGGAGTTACGACTTTTACATGCCCGTTTTCGCCTCATTTTCCACCTTTTTTATGACGAATTTGTTGAAGTTGGGTTAAGAAAAAATGCGCCGCTTAATTTTTAACAAAGTAATGCTTGAAGTCACTTCCTGTGGTTGTTTGAATTGTCATTTTTGAAGAACTATCAGAAAAAGAAACACTTTTCTCGACAGTTTTCACACCATAAATTCCGTGTCTTCAATGCTTGATTTGAGGTAAATTCTATAACTTTATACCTTGTCGCTGAGCTTGAATACACAGTATTCTGCGCACATAGAACAGACCTCTTCATTTTGGGGTCGTCCCTTTTCACGAATGCTTCTGGCTACCGTAGGATCGATACAGGTGCTAAACTGTCCTTCCCAATCTCTCTTCCGCCTGAATTGTGACATCTTCTTGTCCCACTCCCATGCCGATTTAATACCCTTGGCAATATCAGCCGCATGAGCGGCAATCCGTGCAGTCATTACACCGCTTCTTACATCGGCTGGACTGGGCAGGCTCAAATGTTCTGTTGGTGTCACATAACATAGAAAGTCTGCGCCTGCCGCGGCCGCTATTGCCCCGCCAATGGCAGAGGTAATATGGTCATATCCAGGCGCAATGTCCGTGACGATTGGTCCAAGCACATAAAAGGGCACTCCTTTGCAGAGTGCCTTTTGTAATTGTACTTGTGCGGTCACTTGGTTTAGAGGTACATGACCCGGTCCTTCCACAATAACCTGAACACCCGCGTCCAGTGCTCTTTGAGCAAGTTCTGCAAGGACGTTTAGCTCGTATACTTGTGCGCGATCACATGCATCAGCCAGGGCTCCCGGTCGCATGGCATCTCCCAGACTAATGGTCACGTCATATTCTTTTGCAATCGCCAGTATCTCATCATATTCCTCATACAGTGGATTCTCTTTGCCAGAATGGATCATCCATTCTACCAGAAACGTTCCGCCCCGGCTTACTACGCCGCAAATGCGCTTGCTTTCCTTTAAATGTTTGAGTACTCCCTTTGTGGCTCCACAATGCACGGTAATAAAATCTACGCCGTCCTCACAGTGCAGCCTTATTGCCTCAAGCATGTCCGTAGCGGTCATATCGACAATTGCATGCTTGTGCTGAACGGTCTTGACGGCAGCCTCATAAATTGGCACGCTCCCTACAGCAATGGATGCCGATCCGATAATCTTCTTCCGTATTGCCCGTAAATCGCCGCCGGTACTCAGGTCCATTACTGCGTCTGCGCCTGCTTCTTCTGCTGCCCGTAACTTTTCCATCTCGTTTTCAACATCGGGATAATCAGCAGAAGTCCCAATGTTGGCATTAACCTTGGTTCTGAGTCCTGCGCCAATACCGCAAATCTTTGTGGCCTTACGCTTGTGGTTTGCAGGAATGACAACCTTGCCATCGGCAATACGTTCCCTGATATATTCAGGGTCAAGATCTTCATCCATTGCAACGTGTTTCATCTCTTGTGTAATGATGTTTTGCCTGGCTAGTTGTAGCTGTGTCATGTTTTCCTCAAATTTTATTCTTAAAAGTTCAGCTCACCGCAGAGAGTGCGGCGGTCGGAAGGAGACTGGAATGCTGAGAAGCAGAAAGACTGTGAGGTTGCGTTCCAGGCATCTCATCTTCCCCGTTTTTTATCTTGTGGATCTTTTTCTGTGTGCTCTCTGAGTAGTCTGAGGCGAACTATTACCTTTAACCTTTCCATCAACGCGTTCGGCTAATGCATAAAGCCGTGCCGCTTCATGATCGGTCAATTTTCGATATTTACCGATTTTCAAAGTCGGGTCATATAAATTGCCAATCCTTATTCGCCGCAGAATACGTACTTTGTAGTTGCATTCAACGAGCATACGGCGGATCTCTCTGTTTCTGCCTTCCTTTAACACCATTTCAAACCTGCTCCTTTGCTTTCCCTTACGCACATTTTGAACTCGTACTGGTTGTGTCTTGCCAAAGGAAAGCCAAACACCCGATGTCAAAGCCTTAACTGCCGTATCAGACAGGTATCCATCTACTTCCACAAAGTACGTTTTACTTACCTCAAATTTCGGATGGGATAGTTTGTTTGCAAGGTCGCCATCATTGGTTAAAATAACCAGTCCTTCACTCTCCTTATCCAGTCTTCCGATGGTGTATATTCTTTGAGTCACATTATGTAGTATATCAATTGCCTTTAACCGGTCCAGTTCGTCGCGGTTTGTGCACACATAGCCCTTGGGCTTATTGAGCAGATAATAAATCTTGCGTTGTTTTTGTATTAAGGTTCCATCGCAATGAATCTCACTTGTATCAGCATTGACCGTGGTACCCAAGGTTGTGATGCGCTTCCCATTTACCGTTACCCTTCCGGCGGTAATGATTTGTTCACACTCACGACGTGAACCAATTCCTGCCTCTGCCAGTATCTTTTGCAAACGTTCTAACATAAATAATATTTCCAAAAATCACAATTCCCACTCTTGGCGGAATGCTGTTTTAATTTTACGGGCACCGTGTACTACTGCACCTCAACAATCTGTCCATCTTAACTTTACCCATTGCTCGACTCTGACGAGAAATTCTTCTGTGGTCAAGAGCTTTCCGTCCTTGGCATCTTTAAGACCATCAAAGACTTGAGCAACGAAGTTTATCTCATACATTATGTCTTCAAAAGAGCACTCGTCGGGCAATTTTTTATAGCTTCTATAGTGACTTCTTTAAGTAATCCCATTTTAACTCCTCGCGCCCTCCCCTCCAAGTTCAATCTTAAACGAATCAAACCCACAAACACCTTTTGCTAACTCTTACTTTTTGCCTTTCTCTTTGCATCTCGCAACATTTCCTGGGCCTGTTTTCGGGTAATATCTGTTTTTTCACTACCCCTGATCATGTCGGCAATTTCTTCAAGCCGGGACTCGCCTGATACGTTTTCGATGGTAGAATATGTTTTACCATTTTTGACCAGCTTATTTACCTTCCATTGTTCATCTGCATGGCTGGCAATCTGAGGAAGATGGGTAATACAGATTACCTGGTGTGACTTTGCAATACTACTCAACTTTTCTCCAATAACCTCTCCCATTCTACCGCCAATGTTAGCATCGATTTCGTCAAAAACCAGTACCGGCGTCTTATCTACTTTGGCTAGCTGGTGCTTCAGCGCCAGCATAACGCGTGATATTTCTCCGCCGGAGGCTATCTTTCTCAGCGGCTTTAAGTCTTCTCCGGGATTCGGTGAGATCAGAAAATCCACCTGTTCAAAACCGTAACTCTTTGCCTCTGTAACCGGCAGATCATCGTTGTTGTGTAAAAGGGGCGATGTGATCTGAACGCAAAACCTGCCATGGGGTATACCCAAGTCGCGAAGTTCTTCATTTATCAAGGGGGTCAGCTTATCGGCGGTTGAAAGACGTTTCCGTGTTAATTCGGTGCCTTTCTGTTTCAATGAATCAGACAAGGCCAGGAGTTCTTCATCCACATGCTCGGCCGTCGTTCCTTCCTCAGAAAGGCGCTTCAATCTTAACCCTGCCTCGTCGCGATACGACAGGATTTCTTGAACCGAGTTTCCGTATTTTGATTTTAACTTCCGGATCGTGTTTAAACGGTCTTCAATATATTCCAATCTTTGCGGGTCGTAATTGAATCCATCTCTGTACTTCCCCAGGGAAAAAGCCGTGTCCTCTATTTGATAGAGTGCTTGGCCACAATCATCAAATATTTTTTGCAGGGTGTCGTCCAGTTTCGCAACCGATTGCAATTCGCGGATAACGGACTTCAATCTTTCAACAACTGCTTCGGAGGACTCGTAAAGTTGTGAATAACAGGAGGAGACTGTGCTGTAAATTTT
>JAUPKS010000182.1 GCA_030837315.1 Planctomycetota bacterium | reverse complement strand
ACGAAAACAACCATATTCTCCTTGAATTAAAAACCAATAGGGGAAAAACAGTCAAGGTTCTTGCACGGCATGCCGTGCTTGCACTCCACCAGAGTTCTTTGAAGAAACTCTCCCCTTTTTTTCCGGTACCTATTGGACAATGCATTGACTCTGTCATCCCGATCCCCCTTTTCAAATGTTTCTTCGTTACGAAATCTCCCTGGTGGGATGAGAATACATCCCCTCAAACACGCGCATATTCAGTGCCAACCCGGGAACTTCACTATTATTATCGGGTAAGTGGAAGGGATAAGCGGGGCATGGTAATGGTGTATGGTGACAGGCCTTCCATAAACTTCTGGAAGACATTTGCCCAAAATGCCTGCCATACAAAAGCAGAACTCAATCAGGACACAAGATTGCTTGATCACTATTTGAAGTACTTAAGCTCCAACCCTGACACGGATGACCACACAGAAAAAGAGTCCCAGATTAAGGCAATTACGAGTTTTGGCATAAGGGATTGGAGCAGAGAACCTTTTGGAGCCGGAGCCCATATATGGAAACCCGGTGTGAAGATTGAAGAAGTGATAGAGAAACTGTCAGGTTTCTCACTCTCCGGATCGTCCTCAGCGCCGAAAAACATTCATATCTGTGGCGAGGCCTATTCCGACTATCAGGGATTTATAGAAGGCGGACTCCGCACAGCGCAGACCGTAGTGAATCACATCGAATAACAGCCATGGCAGGAAGTGGGGTCACCCATGAGAAGCCTTTTGTCAACGACAAAGATTTGATACTGCAGACCCCGGAACGAATTTCGTGGAGGTAACTATCAAGAACTTGCGATGCGATTTGGTCTGACTGAGAATACGATCAGGTGTATTGTGCATAATCGAAGCTGTTGAACATCTCTTGCATGGATAATTTGGTTGACGGATGAAAATTGATGCTATAAAATCACCAAAATAGGGAAAAGAACGGGGAATAAATCTTCCAAATTGATATTGTTTGTAAACGATAAAGATTTGAGACAGACAACCTTTTCTTATAGACAAAAAACCTGTATTCCGCATAACATACAAGTGCATCTAATCAATGTTTACCGATGACACAAATACATGAAAACACCAACCGAACAGCAAAATGGAATCGTAGCAATTCTTGATGCGCTTGGTGCTGCCAGTTACAGCGATGCTGAAGTTGAGCGCTTCATGCAATCGCGAGAAAATGTCCTTCGCATACTCAACGAGAAAATCGAAGTTATTCATGGCAGCATTGAATCGGGTCGGATAACAACGTTTACATTTAATGATACAATCCTTCTCGTACTTAAATGCGAAACACACGAACCAAATCTTTATGACATCGTGTCCTTCTCCTTGCTCATCGGGAAATTTCTCGTCGATTCCATGCAGCACGGGATACTTTTCAGGGGCTCGATCTCCATCGGTTCCTTTTACATGAACGAAAGTGCAAACACAGTCATGGGGCAAGCCGTAACAGACGCAGCAGCTTGGTATGACAAGGCGGATTGGATTGGTATCCATGCAACGCCACATGCAACCATCGTGATTCAGCAATGGATAGAGTACAGCACCAAAAAAATGGATAAACCCATACATGAAAAATTTCCCCCGCGCATATTTGCTGATATTGTTTCTGATTTAATGATTGATTATGATGTCCCTCTTAATGACGTTAAGACCGTTCGTGTTAAGGCTGTCAATTGGCCAAAGTTCAACTTCTCACCCGAAGAAGAGCCAAAAGGGAAACTCCTGAAGTTTCTTGCAATGCACCGAATCCCCCGGGGAACAGAGTCCAAGTACTACAACACAATCACGTTTTTTGATCAGGCAGTGAAAGAAGAGATGAAAAAAAAGAGCAGCTCCGCTTGACACAAAACCCGCAACCGGGTTCCGCGCCAGTGAACCATATCTAAAAATTTTACTGTAATCTGGTTGGTTAGTTGGGTTGATACACGAAACCCAACATCAGTCTTTTCACACAATCTAAAGAAAATGTTGGGTTTCGCTTTACTCAACCCAACCTACTCGACTACTCGACTTGACATTGTTTTCCAATTACTTAACATGTCGGCAAATAGCGTACAAACTTTATTCTATGCACAAATAGCCGTATAATATGCCAGCCATTAGCCATTCGTAAGTCTTATTCACGTTAGCAGCATAAGGATCAATCATGAGTTCCATGAAATATCGGCCAGAAATAGACGGACTAAGGACTATCGCTGTAATACCAGTAATTTTGTTTCATATGGGTGCTAAATGGGTGCCTGGGGGGTTTCTTGGAGTAGACGTTTTTTTTGTCATTTCAGGGTATCTTATCACCTCAATAATTCTTAAAGATTATGATCGGGGTTCATTTAACTTTACTCATTTTTGGCTACGAAGAATTAGACGTATCTTGCCAGCATTGCTCATAATGTTACTAACAACGTCAATCGCTGGCTACTTTATATTTTATGGCCAAGACATACATGATCTTGGCAGACAAGGGGTTTCGGCATTACTCTCGTTTGCAAACATTTATCTTTGGCGTCTTGCAGGAAATTACTGGGGGCAACAAGCTGAGAATTCAGTCTTTCTCCATACATGGTCATTGTCCGTAGAAGAGCAATTTTATTTATTTTTTCCCTTTTTATTAATAGTGCTGCTCAAATTCTATAAAAAGCTGCTAGTTTCTTCAATAGCAACCCTAGTCATTATTAGCTTTTTACTTTTTCTGTATGGTTCTCACGGTTTTCCAAATGCTACCTTTTACCTTCTTCCGACAAGGGCATGGGAACTTGGAAGTGGTTGCTTACTGGCAATTGTAACTCATAAGTATACTT
>JAUPKS010000181.1 GCA_030837315.1 Planctomycetota bacterium | reverse complement strand
TCGCCTATTTTAAAATCTCCCGCTCCCTCTGTACGAAGAATATATTGGATGTTTGTATCCATGGTCCAGTCCTTTGTAAACCAGCGCGAATACGCAAAACCAGTTGTAAAATCATAAGAACCACTTCCAGGCTGCTCTACGGCTTCTAATTCTTCTCCTTCATTGTTCTTTCTATCGTCAACACCAGTAGGAAATTTAACGCCTGATAACATAGCATAATGTCCCTGTGGTCTCCGCCAAAGGCGGTATTTTCCTGAAAGTCAGAGATCGGTAAGTCCATCCGGGTCAGCTCGAAACATCTCAGTTTCTCCATCTTCCAGTTCAGATTCGCGAAAATTAATTGCTTCAAACCAGCCAATATTAAGTCCAAGAGTCAGGTCGTCAGTAATTCCATATCCGATATCAAAAGTGTGCAGGAACGTTCTATCTATGGCATCAAAAGAACCAGCATTTCCTGCTTTATCAAGAATTTTTGAATCGGATATAGATTCAAATTCGGTCAATTCTGTTCTTAGACCAAGTGAAAATGTACCACTTTTTAAAGTGATAGCCGGTATGGTAGTAACAGCCCCACCGGTTCCCGGACCGTGGTTTGCCTCAAGATGCCCTATGAATGACAGGAGGAAGATTACCCATATGAAAAGCGCATGCACAAGCTTTATTGTTCTCATGTTTTCACTGCAATAGTAAAGGTATTAACGTGTTATTTTGTTCTTTTCTACCTGTCATCTTCTTGCTCAATTGCACGGTCTAAACGGTCTTGCCATCTGCTGCCGTAATGCTTTTCCAACCAGCTTTCAATATGCCCCTGCCAAAGTTGATATGCCTGTTTTATACCCTCTATTTTTGGATGCTTATCGGAGGTGTATAAAATGGAGTCTACCCTGGGTACCTCCAAAAGAAAATACTCAGATGGTTTTTCGTTCCACATTGCACTAATCTTGACTACCGCTCTACATTGATTTAACTTTTCCCTCGTCTCCGCAGCTGTATAACCGGGGAAAATCTTTCCAAGCAGTTTACGATCATCCTTAATAGCGTAAAACAAATGAAAGACATGCTTGTGCTTCAATGTCACATAATTTTCTGGCGCAAGGTATTCATTGTAGACACAGGGGGCAGGGATATCGTACATGAAACTATCGGCCTTATCGGGAAATTCCTTACAGGGAGCCGGTCGGCACTTCTTACCAAATATGCCGCATCTTAACAGTACGCGGACGGTGGAACCGTCCTGCGTGTCGACTTCTTTCAAATAAAAATCCAGACATCGACATGGATTGTACACAATATCTTTCGCTTGAAGAGCTGTATACAGTAGCTTGACTCCATAAGACGCATTCCTTCGCTTAAGAAATGGTTTCAATATGCCCAGATGGGTCTGTTTCCGAGGTATACTCATAAAACAACATATCCCATCAGCACAGATATCGCCGGCAAAATCTATATTTTTACCGTAGTCAACCGCATGGGAATCTGTTTTCATAAGTTCAATGCTTGTGGCTGTGGCCGTGCCGATGTTCGTGCTCATGCACTATTTCGTTATGTCGATGACGGTGCTGATGAACCAAATTGTTTTTCAGCAACAAGTCATAATTGTTTAATATTTCGTTATAATTTCCTGTCGCCACGGGTCTTTTTTCTTCACTAAAGACAAGTACCCGATCCGCTATCTCCTGGGCAAGAAAAACATCATGTGTCACAATTAGGAGTGTCTTTCCCTGCGATTTTAAAGTATACAGGATATTGATAAATTTCGATGAACTCCTGGGGTCCAGTCCACTCGTTGGTTCATCGAGCAACAAAATCTTTGGATTCATTGACAATACCGTAGCAATAGCTACCCGTTTCTTTTCACCAAAGCTCAGATGATATGACGTCCGCGATCCGTGACCTTCCATTCCTACCAAGGCTAAAGCTTCCTGTGATGCCTCAATTGCACGATCGCTGTCCCACCCCAGGTTTAAAGGCCCAAAAGAGACATCGTCCATAACGGTAGGACAAAACAGTTGATCATCGGGATTCTGAAATACCATTCCCATCCTTTGCCGTATCTCTTTCTTATTGGTTTTGGTAAGTGTTAATCCCATGATCTCGATATGTCCGTCGCCATCCAGGACACCCATCAGATTCATAAACAGCGTAGATTTACCCGTACCATTTGCGCCAATAATAACCATGGTCTCTCCTTCTTTCACATCAAAGCTAACGTCCCTTAATGCCGGAGTTCCGTCAGGATACTGATAATTCAGATTTGAAACAATTATAATCCTTGCCATAGGCGTGCATTACTTACCTTAATATATTCCATTTTGTAAATGAGACCAGACACAATACACATGAGCGAAATGATTATACCTGCTATAAATAAATAATCTACAGATGAGAACCTGAAATGTTTAATATCATGTATTTCTCCACTGAATCCACGCAGGATCATTGCATGATAAATCCTCTCTGCCCGCTCATACGTCCTGATAAATAGCATGCCAATCATATATCCCAGCACTCGGAACTGTTCCATATACCTTGAACCAAAATAACGCAGAGACCTGGCTCGCATCAGTCGTCTTGCCTCTTCTAAAAGCACAAAGATGTAACGGTACATGAACGACATAAGCATAACCAGAAATCGTGGTAGATGAAGCAAGTCTAATCCCTTTAAAAAATCGGTAAAGTTGGTTGTTGAAGAGGCAAGGATAAGAAGAAGAATGGACAGACTCGACTTGACGACAATGTTGAGAAATGTCCAGGCGCCTTCGCACGTGACATTCAATTTCCAATATCCTATTTTCAACGACCAACAAACCTGTCCTGGTTTTACAAACGGCACAAACATTGCCATGAAGAAGACAAATGGTATTAAAATGCATAATTTTTTCATTATCTGGACGGGTGTAATCCTTGAGAAGAATGAAATTCCCAGTATTAACAAGAAATAGAGTTCAAAATCCTTGAGACGTGTAATGGGTGTTAGAATCATGCAGAAAATAATAGCGAGAAAGGAAATGATTTTTGACCTTGGATCAAGACTTTCTAATAAACTATGAACGTATTTCATAAAACTGAATAGTTGCAATACTTTAAGAATATAACCAGCCCACTGCCACAGATTAAAAACAATAGAGATGTAACATACATTATCTTTATAGCAATATCAATCGACTTCACGGTTAATTGATTCTGATCATCTCCAATAAATGGCTTTTCAACAACCTCACCATGATAGATACTCGGCCCCCCCAACTGTACTCTCAATGCCCCGGCCATTGCTGCTTCTGGAATGCCGCTGTTGGGACTTTCATGCTTACGACCGTCACGAAAAGCAATCCGTAAAGACCTTGTAAAACCACAGCCGCACAAAAATGAGGCTACCGGGATCAATATTGCACAAATTCTTGCGGGAATATAATTGGCTACATCGTCAAGCCGTGCCGATGCCCAGCCAAATCGGATATATTTCTCATTCCTGTACCCCACCATGGAATCCAGCGTATTTATAGCCCTGTAAGCCATTGCTGCTATAGGTCCCCCCACAAATGTATAAAATAATGGCGACACAATACCATCGACGCTCCCCTCTGCAACCGTTTCAATGCATGCCCTCACTATTTGCTCTTCACTGAGATGGGCTGTATCCCTGCCTACGATCTGTGACAATGTCTGTCGAGCCTTTATTAAATCATTTTCCCTGAGAGATGTCATTACCTTTTTTGCTTCATCAGCCAGACTTTTTATGGAAATTGTAAAATATATAACAACAGCGCCACTTAGCATTTCAAACGGAATACCCCCTTGTTTTGCTATAGATATTACGCTATAGGTTGAAAGATACGTTCCTGACACAACGATCGTGGTCAATGCTATCCCACGTATACGCTCTGCTACTGGGAATTTTCGCACAAGACATTCCATGTTTTCTGTAAACTTCCCTATGAGTCGAACAGGGTGATATGGCCATTGAGGATCACCAAGAGCAATATCCAGGATATAGGCAACCGCTGCTTGAATAAGGCAGAAATGTGTAGGATTCTTCATAGTTCAGAACAGTCACAGGCAAATTCAAAAAAAAGAGCCAGAAGCCAGAATTCATCATTCAGAATAGATTGCCACTTCACCACGTAAAGCGCGTTTTTATTCTGAATTCTGAACCCTGACGTCTGACTCTGTTGGAAATTTACACAAATACTGTCTAGTTTTTTACTTCGTAATCTGCATCAATAATATCATCCTCCCCACCTTCACCCTTTTTTTCTTTTCTTTTCTTCTCTTCACCGCCGGGTGGAGGCGGAGGCTGCTGTTCTCCCTGCTTGGCGGATTCCTGATATACTTTTGCACTAATTTCGTGCAGGGCGCTTGTTAAGGTATCCATCTTTTGTTGTATGTCTTTTTCATCTTCCGTTTTTATCGATTCTTTTAAATCTTTAATAGCAGTCTCAATCTTCTGTTTTTGAGAGGCATCAATTTTTCCGGCTAGATCCTTTAAGGTCTTTTCTGCACTGTACGCGAGATTGTCTGCCTTGTTTGTTGTTTCAGCCTTTTCTTTTGTCCGTTTATCCTGATCAGCGTATTCTTGTGCCTGTTTGACCATGCGGTCAATTTCTTCCTTATTTAATTTGGTTGAAGCTGTAATCGTGATCTTTTGCTCGTTTCCTGTACCCAGGTCCTTTGCATGAACATTAATAATGCCGTTAGCATCAATATCAAATGACACCTCAACTTGTGGAACGCCTCTTGGCGCAGGCGGAATACCAGAAAGATGGAATCTTCCCAGTGTTACATTATCCCTGGCCATTGCCCTTTCACCCTGGATGACATGCACTTCCACACTTGTCTGGTTATCCTCAGCAGTTGTAAAGACCTGACTCTTCTTCGTGGGGATAGTTGTATTTCTTTCAATGAGGTGGGTAAGCACTCCGCCAAGGGTTTCTATACCAAGCGACAGAGGTGTAACATCAAGAAGGACGAGGTCTTTAACCTCTCCCGATAAAACACCGCCCTGAATCGCAGCGCCCATAGCTACACATTCCATCGGGTCAATGCCACGTTCGATTTTTTTCCCTACGTAATTCTCCACAAATTTGTGAACGATGGGCATCCGCGTTGGACCACCTACAAGGATAACTTTATGAATATCATTTGGCGTCAATTTGGCGTCTTTTAATGCCTGTTCAACTGAATGTCCACAACGGTTAACAATAGGAGATACCAATTGTTCCAGCTTTGACTTGGTTATGGTATGGGTAAAGTGTTTTGGTCCGGAGGCATCAGCAGTAAGGAATGGGAGATTAATGTCGGTTGTCAGCGTTGTAGAAAGTTCTATTTTCGCCTTTTCTCCCGCTTCCCTTAATCTCTGCATAGCCATTTTGTCATTTTTAAGATCGATGCTGTATTCCTTCTTGAACTCAGACACCAAATAATCGACAATCAAGTTATCCATGTCTGTTCCACCCAATTGGGTATCACCACTTGTAGAAACAACCTCAAAAACACCCTGGCCAAAATCCATAATGGTGCAATCCAAAGTACCACCACCTAAATCAAATACCAGGATTTTTTGAGATTCTTCAACCTTGTCCAACCCATAGGCCAGTGATGCAGCGGTGGGTTCATTAATAATTCGAACGACATCCAATCCGGCAATCGTTCCTGCATCCTTGGTGGCTTGCCTTTGATTATCATTGAAATACGCTGGAACGGTAATTACGGCCTTTTCCACCCGTTCTCCGAGAAAAGCTTCAGCATCCTGTTTTATCTTCTGTAGGATAAATGCTGAAATTTGCTGAGGGGTAAAAGTTTTGCCGCGAATGGCAGCTTTGTAATCAGTACCCATCTTTCTCTTAATTGCATAAATGGTCCCTTCCGGGTTACTAACTGCCTGTCTGCGTGCAGGTTCACCTACAAGTTTTTCTTCATCCTTTGTGAATGCAACATAAGAAGGAAATGCCTTACCGCCAACCGTTGCACCCTCTGCACTGGGAATGATCGTTGGTTTACCACCTATTAACACGGCCGCAGCAGAATTACTTGTCCCTAAATCTATACCAATAATCTTTGCCATTTCTTACCCTCCTTTTTCCTCTTTTTGCTTTTCTAGAGTCTGAATGTTTTCCTGTACTTTTGATTTCTGAGATACTACTACTTTTGCATGCCTTAACACAAAGGTATTTAACAAATAACCCCTTTGGATTTCTTCCAATATGGTGTCTTCAGGCACTTCATCGTTGACCTTTTGCATGAGAACTTCATGTTTATATACATCAAAAGGTAAACCCACAGAGGGTATAGGTTCCAAACCCTCCAATTTTAAAATGCGTGAAAATTCCTTGTAAATCATTTTAATTCCATCAACGAATTCTGCACCCATTGAATTACTTGTGGTACCGACCGCTTTTTCTAAACTCTCGTAAATATCCAATAATTTTCTGATCAGTGATTCGGCAGCGGTACGTTCGATTGTTTGACGTTCTTTTGTCGCCCATTTTTTATAGTTATCAAAATCGGCTGCGAGTCGTCGCATCGAGTCCTGAAGTTCAAAAATCTTTTTCTTATTTACCTCTAATTCCTGTTTCAGGGATTGAATTATTGACTGCTGCTCTGTAAATAATACCTCAGAAGCCTGAACAACTTCTACTTTATCTGATGGGTTGGTATCTTTTTCAGTTCCATTTGACATGGCTATCTTACCCTAAATAATCTTCTGGCAATATACTTTTTGCAGATTCATACAATAAAACTTGGATTATAATACAATAATTAAAATATTGCAAGTTCATTAAAATTCTCTATTTCTGATCGGTTACATCCCGCCTTCTCTTAAAATCTTTGTAAGTACTGAAATCAGATGAGAAGGGAAATCCACCTCTTGCAATCCTTTTATAGTTGCTTCAATATCATAGCGGACCCGTTTTATCTCAACACGCCCATCCTCCCATACAGCATACGATGCCATAGGGATACTATCCCGTGGTTGGCCAACACTTCCAGGATTCACCACAGTGACACCATGTATATTACGTATCATCGGAAGGTGGGTATGGCCAACAAAGACGGTATCTGCAGCAATATTCATTAACTCAGACTCCCATTGTTTATCGGAGACATCGGGTCTAAGATATTTATAGATATCACCGCCGGGTGAACCGTGTGATAACAAAAATCTCTTCCCCTCTAATTCCAGATACAACGTTGTTGGCAAATTACCAAGAAAGTCTTTCTCTTCCACAGGTAAGGAAGTCTTCGTAAAAATTTTTCCAGCATCACTGAGTTCCTTGTATTTCACAGAACACCCACAATCCATATTCCTACCAACGGCGTTATCGTGATTCCCACGAACTACGTTATTGGTTAAGGCTCTGACTCTTTCAGTACATGCCTTGGGATACGGCCCATAATTTACAATATCTCCAAGGCAAAAAATCATATCCGCTTTTTCAGTCACAGCGTCCAAAGCAGCCAGATTGCCATGAATGTCTGATATTATCAGTATTTTCATGCCTTGTATTTTCCTTGCCTTCTATAAAAACAACTATATAAACTTCCGAATTATACTGATATAAATTTTATGAATCAAGGCTTATCTGATGTCATTTACTTGCCATTCTGTGTCATTTTGATGTTATTTTCCAGGAAGGCGTGTCTTTTATCGGATGTTCACCTCAAGCGAAAAGACAAAAAGAGCTGTAATGTCTTAATATTAAAGGGCTTTTCGTCGTTCGTGAAGCTTTTTTCTTGTGACTACACGTATATCTCTCTTTGGCAACGCCTCAGGCAGCTTTATTCTTAATGCCTCTAACAATCTACGAGATTGTTCTCGTGGTTGTGGAATCTTCAGGCACCGCGTGTCTTGACCCTTGACCTTCACTTCCATCGAACAAACGGTTGCCAATTGTTCGAGTCCGCCCTCCACCGTCAGGTCAAAACCCTCCCATGCCTTTCGAAGTCTTCGGATAATCATGTACGCAAGCATTACCACAAACACATGCCCTCGTGTACTCTCCTCTTTTCTCACATACACGGGGCGAACCTCCAGATTCACCGTCTTGCAATCCCGGAATGCCCTCTCCACCTCTGTCAAATCCTTGTACCGGTCGTGCACCAGGTGTTTGTCTGCCGCGGCATCCTTAAGGTCTGTCTTTATTACATAACAACCATCAAGAAACCTCTCCTCTTTCAAGGCTTCTTCATCACGCTCTATTTTCAGTATTCCCTCTTCCTCTTTTATCTGTACCCACGTATCTATTCTCAGGCTCTCGAGCTTTTCCTTCGCCTTTTCAAGCGCCTTTGATACCGATGCCCTCGGATGGTCTCTCAGATAACCGTTTTTCTTCTCAATGAATTCTCCAAAACACTGCATTTTTGATAACCGCGACTCCGACATCTCTTCTGCACGCACCGGATTGCGCCTCAGAATATATCGTACCCCGTTTTCTTGTACCTCGCATAGCTTATCCTCAAACAATCCTAATTGGAGGATTCCTTTGTTTACGAGCGCTTCTATCTGTGGCTTGATTATTGCCGTTATGTAGTGGAATCCTTCCGGCAATTGCTCGATGTGCAGCGTCTTTATCATACCACGGTCGCCTACTATCGTTACATCTTTACATCCAAACCGCTCTGCTACTTTCCTTACCTGTGGTATAAAGGTCTGGGTATCCTGGGTGTTGCCCGCAAATACCTCCGTCGATACCGCCTCTCCCTGCTCATCGCATAAGAGTCCAATGACTATCTGCTTCTTTCCCTTCTTGCCGTCTCGATTATACCCATACTCCCCAAAATGATTCTGCTCTCCTTCTAAATAACTGCTTGTCACATCATACAAGAACAACTTCGGCTTTTTTTCTCCTCGCCTTAACTCAAAAAGCTTCTGCTCTATCTTTCCCTGATTCTCAGCCAGCCAGGCCAAGTTCCCGAACAGATCATTCTCGTCAAATCCTCGTTTCATGTCCAGCACGCCACTAACTGCATGTACCTGCGACAGTCTCACCCCCGACAGCCTTGATCCCTGA
>JAUPKS010000018.1 GCA_030837315.1 Planctomycetota bacterium | reverse complement strand
TACCATCAGGTTACGTAAACAATCAGGGCATAAAATAACAAATATAGAAATAAATTTCAAGGAAAACTTGCTTTGTTGCTAAGTTTTGTGATACGGAATAGCCTGTGTGTATAGGATAGTGATAAAAGTAGAAACCCGTGGCAAGACTATTACGAAGAGAATTTGAAGGGGCTTTCTTACTTATAACAAGAGGTAATCTGATCTCAGATAATGCCGTGCGGGGTTGGCGGTGCGTTTCACTTCTACAACTATCAAATTCCCTCTATCGTCTTCAAACGTCTTCAAAAAGCAAATCAATTCTTCCGCTTGCTATTGGTATCTGTTGTCCAGATAATTTAAGGTTATCTCCAATTACTTGTTACCTTTATTTTTCTAGATTGCTTCGGGAGTTTACCCCTTGCGTAAGCAGGGGTGGAAATGACAAGTTGGTGACATTATGTATCCTTATTTATGATGTTCAGTATAAAAAAGGATGTTGAGTTTCGACAGTAAGTTGCTTATCATCACACGGTATCTTGTGTAAAATCAGCACAATTTCTTAAGAAGGTATCGAATATGGCAAAATTAATAAAAGAAATATCAAAAAAAGCCGGCCTCCTGCCAGGCGTACTTATCCACATTGGAGAAAAAAAGGCTGAAAAGGTAAAGATTACCATCACAGAGTATGACGAAATGCACTTTCATGAACAGGAGGCGAAGTCGATCGAGGAGTGTTTTCTCTTTAAGGATAAGAACCGGTCTACGGTGGCATGGATAAACATTGACGGGATTCATCAGAGTGACATATTGGGAAAACTTGGCGAGTGTTTTGGGCTTCATCCTCTCATCGTGGAGGATATCATGAATACAGACCAGCGTCCCAAGATGGAGGACTTTGAAGAATATAGTTATATTGCTCTCAAAACACTGCATTTCAATGGCAAGCACGGAGAAATCATCACCGAACAGGTAAGCTTGATCGTAGGGGAAAACTTTGTCATTTCATTCCAGGAACAAGAGGTTGATATTTTTCATACAATCAGGGACCGAATTAGAACAAATAAAGGCCGCATAAAAAAGATGGGCGCTGATTACCTTGCGTATTGCCTGCTCGATGCAATCATTGATAACTACTTCATCATCATAGAAACATTGGGTGAAAAGATAGAATCATTGGAGGACGAATTAGTCAGCAATCCGACCCCCAAGGTTTTACGCGCCATCTATAACCTGAAAAGGAACCTGATATTATTGCGCAGATCCGTGTGGCCATTGCGTGAGGTAATCGGTGTACTGGAAAAAGGGGAATCTTTACGCTTTAAAGAATCTACCAGAATTTACTTTAAGGATATTTACGATCACACCATCCACATTATTGATATCCTGGAAACATTCCGGGAGATGGTTGCGGGAATGCTTGAAATCTATCTTTCGAGCATCAGTTATAGATTGAATGCCGTCATAAAAGTACTCACCATGATTGCCACAATATTTATGCCACTTACCTTCATTGTTGGTATCTATGGAATGAATTTCAAATATATGCCGGAGCTTGAGTGGCGCTGGGGAGAACCAACGGTTTTACTTATAATGGCTATTATAGGTATTGCCATGGTGTATTACTTCAAAAAGAAAAAGTGGTAATAAACGATACACAAATCACGTATCAACCACAAACAGCGCCTATCATAAGGGAAAAAGTAAAAAATTCCCTGGTTGGTCATTGCTGGTTCCATCGTCCTCGATTGAACCGAAACATTTAGTGATTTTCACAGATAGAGCCAGTTTAAGACATACAGAGGAGAATTAACCAGAAGACAGGAGAAATCCATGACTGAAAATAACGAACTTGAAATTCCTATACATCAAGACATCACGTTGAAAAAATATAAGCCATAAAATTATTGCTGAATTCAGACGTAATCTTCATTATAATAATCATGGTGTTGACACGGAAATACCCCTCACCTTAATCCTCTCCCGCAAGGGGTCGGGAAACTTTCCCTTCCTTAAGGGGACTTTGTCGTAAGTCTTCGGCATAAGCTCGGACGAACACTCAGCCAAACGATGGGAGGAATGAGAGGTGGATAGCATATTTCATGTCAGCAATAAAATGTGAACATCGAGAAAAAGTTTATTTGATGAGTAACGATTTTATTTTAGACGAATTGAAGGCATTGAAAGATCGCGCCTTGCTCCGTGATTATAAAACCATTGAGAGCGCGCAAGATCCCTATATTCAAATAAATGGTAAAACGTTCCTGTCATTCTGTTCAAATAACTACCTCGGACTTGCCAATCACCCCAAGATAAAACAGGCCGCTATTGAGGCCATTCAACAATTCGGGTGGGGTACAGGGGCATCTCGGCTGGTTTCCGGGAACATGACACTCCACCAGGAACTCGAAAAAAAAATTGCGGAATTTAAAGGGACAGAGGCTGCACTCTTGTTTCCTACGGGATATATGGCCAATCTGGGCGCTCTCTGTGCCTTTGTCGCAAAGAGGGATATTGTTCTTGGTGATAAACTCAACCATGCAAGCATTATTGACGGTTGTCGTCTATCCGGTGCAGCGTTCCGTATCTATCCCCACAAGAATGTAAGCCAATTGGAATCCTTATTACAAAGGTCTTCCATGTATCGGAGAAAATTAGTGGTTACTGACAGTGTGTTTAGTATGGATGGCGATACGGCCCCGCTTCCGGAGATTGTAAACATTGCCAAAAGATACGATGCCATACTTATGGTGGACGACGCCCACGCCACGGGGGTATTTGGTAAGCAGGGAAAAGGTATGATCGAACACTGCGGGCTCGAAGGAAAGATCGATATTGTTATGGGATCATTGAGCAAGGCGGTTGGCAGTATTGGTGGCTTTATTGCGGGAAGCAAGCCTCTCATCGATTTTTTAAAGAATAAAGCACGTCCCTTTATCTATACAACGGCGCTGCCGCCTGCTGTATGCGCCGCCTCCATGGCAGGACTAACACTCATACAGGAAGATGTATCCCTTATTGATACGTTATGGAAAAATATTGCATTTTTGAAGTCCCGGTTGTCAACATTTATGGATACTATTGCAGGAGAAAGCCCTATTGTTCCTCTCATTGTTGGGTCGGCAGAGGATGCAGTCAATTTATCCACGAAACTCTATCAAAACGGCATCTTAATTCCCGCAATTCGCCCACCTACGGTACCTCCAGGCACAAGCCGATTACGTATTTCATTAATGGCTACCCATAGCGCGGATGATATAAACAGGTTGATAGATATATTACAGTACGTTGGATTTTTAACACGTGAACATGTAAAGGATGTTTGCTAGTTTGCAATAATAAACCGTGATTGTTTAATACAGTGTTATCTATGAGCAGTGAAGATCGACTTGAAAGGCTTTACGGAAAAATTTTATCAGAAAACCTGTACTGGCGAACGGAAGCAAGTTTTAAATACCCTGACAACATTTAAAGAAGATGGGGATATGGTTTCAGATTGTTATGCTCGTAATACCAACGCTCAATGATAGTGAAAAAGATTTTAAAGAGATGTGTG
>JAUPKS010000180.1 GCA_030837315.1 Planctomycetota bacterium | reverse complement strand
GCACAGAGGTATTGTTCAACAACTTTTTGAATAGCTTGCGGCGTTACCTTCATCACACCATCCATATAGTCACGAAGAAGGCCATAGCCACCCGCTGCCAGGTAACCCGATGTCATCATGCCGTAATAGTGCAAACTTTCCTGCAAGTAAACCTCCTGCGTTGCCCTCGCAATCAGCGTTGATTTCACCTCACTGTCCGGAACAGTGTTCCTTGTCATGCCTTGCACCGCCTGCATAATTAATTCTACCACACACCCTGCATCGGCATTCATGGGAAGTTCGGCAGATATCTGTAACGTTGAAAAATCGCGGTTGAATTCCATGCTTGTATCAATCGTTTCAACCATATCTTTATATTGTTCCTGTTTAAATAATGTTTTCAATACCGCATTCTCTCTTCCGCCAAGAAACTCAGCTAATAGTACCAGCGCTTGAAAATCATCAGAAACCGGTGATGGCAAGAGATAACCCAGGGTCAGGTATTGACGATCCTTTGGAAATTTGCCCATACCATTTGCCTTGACAATGTGCAATTTTTGCGGTGAGTGAAGGGTTATGGTTTTGTGCTCCGGAATGCGTCCTGCCGGATATAGACCATACTTTTCTTTCACCAATTTCACCATCTCCGGGGTTGAAAAATCACCGATTACCATCAAGGTCATGTTGTTAGGCACATACCATGTTCGATAATATTCCCATACGCTTTCACGTTTGAGATGTGTAATAGTGGAAACCGTCCCAAGCACCGGACGCTCGTACGGTGTCCCGGCATAAAAAGTCCTCTGAAAATTATTGTTGACCTGATTCTCAGACCGGTCGGCGCCTTTACCTATTTCTTCAATGACTATGCCGCGTTCCTTTTCGAACTTTTCATCAGGCAGGGTAGAATTGAAGAGCATATCCGCCTGGATATCCATCCCCTGGGCAATGTACTCCTTCGGCATAAGGATCATGTAATTAGTATAATCCTGACCAGTATGGGCGTTGTTGTAGCCACCGTAAAAATCCATTTCGTCGTAAATCTGTTTCTGCGTGCGTGTTTTTGTGCCATTGAATAACAGGTGTTCAAGAAAATGGGCAGACCCATTACTGGCTGCATCCTCATTGCGACTGCCGGTCTTAACAACAGTAACCGCTGCAATCATCGGACTGGCGTGATTTTCTATAAGGATTACTTCCATGCCATTATCCAGGTAGAATACGGAGGCTTGTTGCGTTTCTTTGAACAAAGACAATATCTGATTGCTTTGATTCTCACCGTAACACAAGAGGCATCCCGTCCATGCGGATATTATCACTATCGCAATGAGATTCCTTATGCTTTTCTGTGCATTGCAACGAAAACGTACTGTTTTCAACAAGAGTTTGAGTATATAGGACATGTCTCTTCCCTCAGTATTTGTTGTGAATGTTTCTTTAAAATACACCACTCTTCCAATCAACACTTTATCAAATAAAACGTACTTATTGTACCGGCAACGTGACGAACTTGATATATAGGAATTTCAATCTTTCGTAATTCCCCTCTAGAAAGAGGGGATTAAGGGGTGTGTACATAATGCCATAACACACCCCCGGCCCTTCTTTCTAGAGGGGAGAGTAAAAGTAGCTGCCGAAGGCAGCCTAATTTAACTACAGAACACAACATTATCACAGGAGATAAAGATTGTGAGACATTAGATTCATTAAGGAAATTACTACCAGAGTTATTCATCAGGTAACCATTGCCCTACGTCTCTTTCCCCGTCAGGTAGAGGACAGACTTTAGGTTTAAGCCAGTGAATTGTTACCTCAGCCGGAAATGTTTCTTTTGGAGTGTTTCTTCGTCTCTGATATAGTCCTTCACCAGTTTCATGCATGCCTCTCTGGTACAAACGGTATCCATGTTTATATAATTTACGTGATCTTTATTTATTTCTAACCAACTCAACACGATGTCCATTTCCCCCGTTTCAACATCCGTAAGTGTGCTGTCATTTACGCTATTTTCACCAGAAGATGCAGTAACCTTAAATCTACCTGAGTCCCTGGCCATCCCACTGAGTCTTTCTTTAGAAGTGGGGAATTCTGCGGAATTTATAGAGGATTTCGGAACGGTTTTATTATCCTGTGCCTGTAAGGGTAAACTGCCGCTTGCCTCTATGCTTTCATAATATACCTTATCTAACATTCTTTCGACTTCAGAAAAGTTTACAGCGTCTTTTAAGATTTCGTATTGTTCTAATGGCAATCCCTCTCTCACGAAGAATAACTCCAGGCTTTCCTCTGCCGAAGAAGGGAGCAATACTATGAAATTTTTCGATCTTTCATATCTTGCTGCTCTTTCATGTACCTCGAGTTGTTGGTTCAATCGTGGTTGGTGTTGTTTTATCAATCTGTACTCCATAAGCATTGCCGAGAGTTCTGATCCGGCTATCTCATATTCAATGCTGTAAACGCTTCGCAATAAATCGGTTATTTTTTGCAGCCGGTCTGCCGTATTCCAAAAATAAGAGCTCACCCGTGCCCGCAGATTCTTTGCCTTGCCTATGTAGATTACCTCACCATGCTTATCCCTCATCTTATAGATACCGGGTTTCTGGGGAATAGCCCACAGAAAGCACTTATCAAAGGCATATTTACTAAAATCAACATACTCAATATCGGGATATTGAAATTCCAGGACCTCTTCCACGGTGCTGAATCCTTGCTCTTTCAGGAGTTCTCTGTGCCTGGAAAAGATATCGGCAATTACACCAATCTCCTTTTCTGTACGCCGGGTATCCATTGTGGTGAGTTTCAAAAATGAGGCTATATCGTCCAGCGATTTTTGATGAAGGCTTGGAATAAGTTTCTTTGTGAGATCGTGTAAGCACAGTACTGAGTTTTCAATCGGCTTATTTACGGTATTCAAAATCTTATTAAGCTGATCTATCGTGGACTGGATGTCGTAACCGACCAGAACTGCCTCTCCGAAGAAATTACTTAGAGAACACGCTGCCTTCCCGCCAGAAATTCCACCTTTGATTTCCTGTACAAAATCCGGAGGCAAGTGAAGGGTGGGGACGACTGGTGAACCGGGATTTATGCAGATGTGAAGACGGTCTACGATCTTGTCGTTTCTGAGTTTTTGAGCGCTCACTTCGACAATTGTTCTGGATCTCTCAACGGTATCTAAAGTCAAAAGGCTGAGAAGAACAAATTCTGTCTCTGAAAGAAGTGTACCACCTTTTTCAATAATCTTCCAGAGATGATGTTCATCTACTGCAAACCTACGGTCTCCCGCAACGGCAGTCCGTATGAGTGTTTCACTGATCCCGGGTGAGGCGCCTTTAATTTTCAATACGTGTTCAACCAGTTCATGGCTGGCAGCGCCGCCGTTACGAGACTTCAGATAGGTATATATCTTCTCCCGCATAGCACTGTGACAATTCTCCAAATCTTGAAACAAAAAAAGAGGGCATTAACCCTCTTCTCTTTAATCATCTTGAGTATTTCTCTTGTACAGGAAGTTAAAACCTGCAGGAGGTATATCTCAAGAAAGTTTATTTCCTACATTCACTGGTTAAATTCTTGTACGCTAAAAACTCCCGCTGCGCCTCTTCTTTCATACCCTTGCGTTCATAAATAATACTTAAACCATAATGTGCCTTTGCGAAATTAGGATCGATTCTGATGGTCTCTTCAAGGGCAGCTGCAGCCTCATCCAAGATATTGCTTTGTGAATATGCACTCCCAAGGTCAAAGTATACCGATGGATTGTAGGGATTTACCTCAATGGACTTTTGTAATGATGCAATTGCTTCGTCAAGCGCCCTTTTATCTGAATAAGGATTCTGTATGTTGTAATGGGCAGCTGCTGCCTTGCGAACGGTGGCAATGGCATTCGCAAGCACGCGCTTGTCAGCGTAAGCCTTACCAAGCCGATAATGGGCTTCCGCATCACCCCGATCAAGCTTCACGACGGCACTAAATTCTCCGATGGCATTGTCAAATAACCTCTCGTCTGCATAAACGATCCCGAGGTTATAATGCACTTTCGGATTTTTGGGGTCAATTTCTATCGATCTCCTGTAAGCCTCCGCTGCCTTAACGTTTTCGCCCTGAGCATAGTACGCCAAACCAAGATGATAGTACGCCGCGGCGTGATTCGGATTAATATCAGTAACTTTTTTAAATACAGACACAGCCTCATCTGTCTGTTTCTTATCCAAATATATCTGGCCTAAGCCAAAATGCGCATCGGTAAAATTTGGGTTGATCTCAATGGCCTTCTTAAATGCATGGATGGCCTCATCTGTCTCATTTTTTGAGGCACAAACCACTCCTAAATTGTGCTGAGATACTGCATCTTTGGGGTTAATCTCCGTCACCCTTTTATACTCGTGAATGGCCTCACTAAACATCTTTCTGGATTTATAGACATCGCCCAGATTGCTGTGTGCCAATTCATTGTTGGGATCTAATTGTACCACAGATTTAAACGCGGTTATGGCATCTTCCCAAAGACCCTTTTCCAGATAAAGCAAGCCCAGTTGACAAAGAGCATCCTTATAATTTGGGTCAATCTCCGTAGCCTTTTTTAGTTCTGCAATGGCCTCATCAGCCATGGTTCGGTTATTGTATGCCATTCCCAGGTTGTAGTGGGCGTCAGCCAAACCTGGATTAATGCTAATAGCCTTTTGAAATGCGGTTATAACTTCATCCGGCATATCAACCTTAGAACATCCGTATATACCTCCAGAAACTAATACTGCCATTAATGTTAGTGTCCTGAATGGCGATACTAGGTTCTCTATCATTATCAAGTCTCCCATGTAAACTGTTATCGATAAATGAATGTGTCTGTAACGGACTATTCCACACTTTCAGGGGGGAATATATCAAATAGGCTATATATTGTCAAGTGTTTATTTGGTCGATATTTAGATAATCAAAAACCCATTACTCCCAACCAAGCTTACTGACATCCTTGATCGACCTGGTAAGTTCATCACACACCTTTGAGACCAGGGACTCGTCCTTATATCTTACATTGATATTATACTGGACTTCATTCTTCGCGAGATCCCGTTCAAATTCGTAATGTTGAAGTACCATGGAGTGCCTTTTTAATATTTCCATAATGGACGTAAAATTGGATTCTGAACCAGAGATACACACCTTGAGTGTACTATACGCATCACGCTTGATTTCCCGCTCAAGAAGGGGCAAAAAAAATAATGCAAAAAAGGCTAAAAATGTTGTAAGTAAAGCAGGCACATAACAGCTACTTCCCACTGCCAAACCGATACCGGCCACGACCCACAAGGATGCAGCAGTCGTCAACCCCCTTACCGTTGCTTTAAATCTCATAATCGTACCCGCACCCAGGAATCCAATCCCGGCTACCACCTGGGCGGCAATCCTTGCAGGATCGACCCGTAAGATGGAATTGTCGGCAAAGGTTTTGTATTTTTCAAAGATGTGCTCAGACACCACCATCATCAAGGTTACACCGACACATACCAGAATGTGTGTCCGCAGGCCTGCGGGCCGACCCCGCCGCTCTCTTTCCCATCCAATAATCCCGCCCAAAATGGATGCTATGAGAAGTTTTACGATAGAGTTATCGAAGCTCCCGACGATACTTAAAAGCCAAGGCATATCTGCTCCTTATCAAACGAAGAAATTTATTCAACCTATAACTCATTTTACTTAAAAGATTTATGTATACGGTAGTGAGTATAACCACGCCAATAATGAATGTCAAACATTTCCATGGTTGCTGAGTTTACTGAGCACATAACGAATATTTTTTCTATGAATCCTGGGATCATGACATTCGTCGTAGTGGGTATCGGTTTATCTTCTTTATCCGGCTGGCGGATATCTTAACGATATTTGTTAAAGG
>JAUPKS010000179.1 GCA_030837315.1 Planctomycetota bacterium | reverse complement strand
TTCCCTTTTCTATTGCCCTGTCTAATGCCTCCAAACAAAATCCCACATCTAATGTTATTGACGTTGACCACGATACTACATACCGACTATACCAGTCCATTATTGCCATTAAATACATATTCCCCTGATTCAGCCTTATGTACGTTATATCCGCACACCACACGTGATTCGGATACCCTATCATCAATTCTTTCAGTAAATACGGATATTTCTTATGCCCTTCACCTCCTTTACTCAATCTCGGCTTCGGATATATCGCATACAATCCCATCTCCTCCATCAACCGCTTTACCCTCTTGTGGTTTACCTCATGACCTTCCTTTCTTAACCACTCTGTCAGCCGCCTTACCCCATAAAACGGATACCTGGTATAATACTCATCTATCAGTCTCATCAACTGAATATTATATGCACTCTCCCCAACTGACTTGTAATAAAAACCCGAACGGCATATCCCCAACAACTCACATTGACGTCTTACACTTATCTTCTCGTGGTCTTCATCTACCTGCCACCGCCTTCCCTCAACCGTTAAGTCCAACTTTTTTTTTCATCCAATCTAATTCAACCTTCAGTTGCCCTATCTGCTGGTACAATGACGACCGTAATTCCTCCTCCTTTCTCGCATCTTGCACCTTCTTCATCGAAAATATCCGGGGAACCTCTTCCACTACCTGCTTCTTCCATTGTGCTATTTGTGTTGGATGTACCCCGTATTCACCTGTTAGCTCGTTTACCGTTTTCTCCCCCTTTATCGCTTCTATTGCCACTCTTGCTTTGAATTCCCCGTTATAGTGTTTCCTCGACATCTCTTAAATACCCCCTTCCTTCTCGTCCCTCTCTGACTTTTTCTTTTCCCTGACTGCTGTTTACCAGACAAAATTCTTTATTTTAACATTCTGTCCAGTTTTTGGGGTACATTATACTTTTGAAGAATGGACACCCATGGGTAGTGGATGCAGACATCAAGAGCTACTTTGACAGTATTCCATTATACGAACCGGTTCAGGAACTTGTTTAAGAGGCAATTGTTTGTCTGGAAAATACTCATCCTTTGCTTCTGTGAGTGTGCGTTTCAGGAAATCACAAGTGCCATTCATACCAAGCGTAAATATTAGTCACAAAGCATTGAAAAGTAATAAGTTGTGTCATGCCATACTTATGACTTAAAAATATTTTCTTATATGCGTTTTTTAACAAAGTAATGATAGAACAGAATCCTGTCAAATAGTGCACATCGTTTAATAATCATATTCTGAGAAATACAGGTTGTTTACTTTCGTCTGAATATTCAACTCGAGACTTTGAAGAATGTCGATATTTTATTGTTTATGCTTTTTTAATAATTATTCTTTATTAAACAATACGACAGAATACACGGTAATCTTTTTTATGGCACGTCAAGGATACATCTGCATAACACTACTTTTATTGGTTAGTTAAGACTTTATAGTTCTTCGAAGAATCTATTCAGATTTATTCATCTACGAAGCACCCTATATGGTGGCACAATGATTGCGATATTGCCATTTAAAGTATTATTATTTTGAGATTAATAATTACAATGAAGACTATGGTGACTTTATGATAATGAAGAAAGGACTTATATATATTTGGTTTGTTTTAGGAGGGGTTACTTCCGTTTTTGGTGAGGAGCACGTTGATACTCAAAAAATAGATAGCTTATCTTCAACAATATCAAATAACGTGTCTGTAAAGACAGGAGTAACTAATGATATTGAAAGACCATTACTAAGACCGATTGAGTTAGAAAAGAACAATGCAATTGCAAATGATCAGAAACTGCCAGAACCTTCCTCCAATTCTATAAAAGAGCGATGTCTGGAAAATATAATATTAATTCTCAGTGTGGAAAGAAAGAAACTTCAGGAACTAGAAAATGAATATAAAAGATTGGAAAAAGCTGTAATGGGAAAAGGTAATGATAAAAACTCTGGAATAGGGGTGAATAAGAAGGCAGAACAGATGTTTACCTCAGTTGATAATAATCAATTAAAATCCAGTGAACAATCTGAAGTAGTTGACACTGCATCTATATTGGCAAGGTCAAATCTCGTACAAGATGTAACTGCGCAAGTTGGCAGTACAACAGTTCAAAGCTTAATAATAAAAAATAATCAAAAACCAGAGGTGGCTTTGACTAATGAACTAAACCATCGATTGTCGAAGGTAATTGGTGATATGAGCTTATTTGATCTTGCTGAATGTTTTTACAAATTATGTGAGTTTGATAATGCATTGCAAATGTATAAATCAATTACTCAAATCGATATTTCATTAGATCAATATACATGGGTTCAATACCAGATCGCAAACTGCTATAGGAACATGAAAAAGTATGATCTTGCTTTTAGCGAATATAAACGTTTTGTTAGTCAATATCCAAGTAGTGACTTGATAGAGCAAGCAAAGTGGTATATAGACGATATTAATTGGTGGAAGTCTTGGTACGAGAAAAATACACTTGCAAACAATCTATTGCTTGCAGTATCAAACAGCAATGAATCCAAATAGATAAAAAAGTAGGATTAAAATGATAGAAAATGCGTCGATAAATACATTTACAAAAAGTTGGGACACAGAGCTTGCTGATGCCTTCCATATATTTAATAATTATACCCAGCGTCTTGAAGAATCCTATAATCAGCTTCAAGGTAGAGTTAAAAAGATTGACAGAGAAATGGCGCACACAAATGCCCGTTTAAAAGATAAGGTACTTGAGTTAGATAATGTAACAAAATATTTAAATAGCCTTTTGCGGAGTATTCACAGCGGTGTCATAGCAGTGAATTTAAAAGGTGAGGTATCTACCATTAATAAGGCGGCTGAGAAAATACTAAAATTACAAGCATCGGATGTAATTGGGAAAAAAGTGGAGATGATTTTAAAAGATAGTGACGGTAGTACTCCATTACTATTGGCGCTTGAAAGTGGGAAATACTGCATAGATTTGGAACGGAAGATAGAAACAAATCAAGGTATATTCAAGTGGATTGAAAGTAGTGTTTCGTTGATTAAAGATGCAAATGAAAATACAATAGGTGCAGTGGAAGTATTTAGAGATTTGTCTGAAATCAGGGAATTAGAGACACGACTGAGAAATGCTGATAAATTGGCTGCCATTGGTGCTATGGCTGCGTGTATTGCCCACGAAATTCGTAACCCACTTAATGGAATAGAAGGGTTCTCCGCGCTGCTTGCAAGAGATTTTGAAGATTCAGATCCAAGAAAAAAATTAGTAAAGAATATACTACAAGGCACAAAGAATTTAAATAAAGCGGTGACTGAATTACTCGTATTTGCGCGTCCGCTTAGACTGAAATTAAAGAATAGCCGCATTTCAGAGATAGTGGATAAGACGCTTTTCTTTGTGATAGAGGATATGAAATCAAGAGGTGTTAATAATATACGTGTCCTGAAAGAATGCAAGTTAGATACAGATGTTTTAAAGTGTGATCCCGAAAAATTACAGCAGGCTTTTTTGAACCTTTGTTTAAATGCAATCCAATCGATGATGTCTGGAGGGGATTTAACTGTGTTTACACGTATGCAAGGGGATGATGGACTTGGCGATATCCAAGTAGGAATAAGAGATACAGGAATGGGTATCAAAAAAGAAGTCATCCGCAAAATATTTGATCCATTTTTTACGACAAAACAAGAAGGGTCTGGTCTAGGTTTGGCAATCGTTAACAAGATCATTGAAGCGCATAATGGCAGGATCCTTGTTGAGAGCGTCGAAGGCAAAGGGACAACGTTTTATATTAATTTACCAAGAAGTTCCAATTTCGATGCTAATATCATTGATAATAGATGGGGAAAAAATGGAGCCTTGATACCGTATTATTTGTAAAGGAAGAGTCTTAAGTTATATTAAACATGGTCTGTGTACATGTTTATGGTTTTGTTATTCTGCTGGGGAATAAAAAATGAGTCTAGAGAAAATATTGGTAGTAGATGATGACATATTAGGGCGCGAATATCTATGTGAAACGCTGACGAGAGGTGGATATGAAGTAGCCTCTGCAAGTGATGGTCAGCAAGCACTCACTAAAGTTATTAAAGAAGGATACGATTTAATCTTTCTGGACATGAAGATGCCGGGGATGTGTGGGATGGATGTTCTTGAAAAGGTAAAGGCTATTTCACCGGAAACTGTCATTGTGTTAATGACAGCTTATGGGACGATAGAAACCGCCGTAGAGGCTATGAAAAAAGGTGCGTATGATTATATCATTAAACCCTTTTCTCCAGATCAGATAGAGCTTTTAATTGCAAGGATTAATGAACGACAAAAGTTGATTATAGAAAACAGGTATTGGAGATTAAATTCGAATGTTGATGAAAAAATGAATCCTGTTTTTAGCAGAAATTCTAAGATGTTTAAAATATATGAACAGATTAAAAGAATTGCACAGAGCAAGGCGAGTGTACTTATTCAAGGGGAAAGTGGTACTGGTAAAGAACTCGTTGCGCGTGCGATACATTTTCATAGCCATCGATGTGAAAAGCCTTTTATTCGGGTTAATTGTGCTGCATTGGCAGAAACACTCTTGGAAAGCGAACTGTTTGGACACGAACGGGGGGCCTATACCGGAGCAATTTCAAAGCATGTGGGGCGTTTCGAATTAGCGAATGAAGGCACTTTGTTGCTTGATGAGATTAGCGAAATATCGCCCAATATACAAGCTAAATTACTCAGGGTCATTGAAGAGGAAGAGTTTGAGCGGGTAGGAGGCGAAAAAACAATAAAGATTGATGTAAGGATTGTGGCAACAACAAATAGGAATTTGATGGAAGAAATTCATAAAGGTACATTTCGTGAAGACCTTTTTTATCGTCTGAATGTTGTGCCTATATATTTGCCACCTTTACGTGAAAGACGTGAGGATATATCTCTTCTCGTGGATTATTATCTCAAAAAATATAGCCTTGAAAACGATGCAATAGTTAAATCGATAGATAAGGAGGCCATGGATTACTTGAGTCAATACAATTGGCCGGGCAATGTGAGAGAATTAAAGAATGTTATACAAAGAGCCGTGGTTATGGGTTCTTCCGAGGTGCTTCAGATAGAGCAGTTTACCAGTCTTTTTATCCTTCAGGATATGAAAAGGTCAGACACCACATTAACTGCTGGGAAGGCTATTGAGGATGTAGAGAGAGACTTGATTTATAGTACGCTGGAAAAAACAGGTGGTAATAAAACCAGAGCTGCGGAATTACTTAAAATTACGACAAGGACATTACGAAATAAGCTCAACAAATATGATACAGAGTGTAAATCTTCGTTTGAAAGGGAAATAATTTCCTGTGCGAAATGAATATTTTGCCTGTGAGCTTACAACAATCGCTTTAGGTAAGATAGTAGAAGTATGTATTATCAATAATTAAGTAAGATAACATGTTGTGGGGTTGCTTTGCCTTATGGTATACAGTTTGCTGTTTTTCAAGGAGGATTTTTATGATTACCGGGATAGATAAAAGTGTAAACTTGTTGGAAAAAATGTTAGATGTTTCTGCTACGAAACACAAGGTTATTGCGAACAACATTGCCAACATTAATACACCTGGCTACAAAAAAATGGAAGTGTGCTTTGCCGAACAGCTCGAAAAGGTTATAAAAGATACATCTGCGAACAAATTTGATGTTTTCCAACCAAAGATTGTTGTTTCAAAAGAAGATACAAATGTAGCCACACGAAATGATGGTAATAATGTCGATATGGATAAAGAAGTGTCTGCTCTGATGAAAAACACTCTTTCATATAATGTTTATACCCAATTGCTTGCAAAAAAGATGGAGTTAGTAAAGTCTGCGATCGAGAACTCAAGAGTTTGAAAGGAGTGATGAAATGGGAATAGATAGCATGCTTTCTGTTTTTGATATTAGTGGTTCCGGACTATCTGCTGAACGCATAAGGATGAATGTAATTGCAAATAATATTGCAAACGCAAATGCTACCGAGACTCCGGAAGGCGGACCATATCGTCGAGAGCAGGTGGAATTTTCCTCTGTGCTCAACAAAACTATGATGAGTGGCAGCGTCAGTGGTCTGGAGAGATTGGGCGGAGTAAAAGTTCAAAGAGTTGTTAAAAGTACTGAACCGTTTAATCAAGTATATATTCCAGGGCATCCTAAGGCGGATGCAAAAGGTTTTGTGAATATGCCAAATGTGAGTGTGATGATGGAGATGGTAGATCTTGTCACAGCAACACGATCATATGAAGCAAACCTTGCAGTAGTAAATTCATCAAAGGATATGAGCAATAGGGCACTGTCTATTATTGGGAAATAGGAGATAAATCTATGGATATTTTATCTATCAATAACAAAGGAACTAGTCCGGCAATTAAAGAGATTGCTGGTTCAATCGAGGAACAAGGACAATATCCGTCATTTCAAAAGACCTTAACTGGCTTTCTTGATGAGGTAAACGACCTTCAAACAAAAGCGAATGACAGTATTGAAAATCTTGCGACGGGAAAAGTTGAAAATGTTCATGAAGTCATGATTGCTATGGCAAAGGCGGAAGTCAGTTTTAAATTTATGATGGAGGCACGAAACAAGCTCGTAGAGACTTACAAAGAAGTTATGCGTATGCAGATGTAGCATTTTAATGGTTGGCAATATACCTAATATAAAAATTACTCCTGATAAATCCCTCGCCAGGTAAACCTCTTTTCTATTGGCAAAATACAATCCCACTCCTTCAGTTGTATATTCTTCTTAAAGAATTATATGGCTATTGAGTTTACTCACCAACAATTTCTTAACGTTTTATTCTACAAGGTTTTTAACAAAAATTCTTTGGGAAGTACGAAATTACAAATTCGCTGTAAAAGCTAGCAGTTAAGCCCAGTTTTGATGAGTGAACTCAATAGCCATAAAGAATTATTCAGTCCTTTTTGACATTACAAAATGTTGTATGTAACGTGATCGTCAAAATAATGTACAGAGAATATCATGTTATATTGGAATTATGCACTCTCACTGTTTTTAATGGGAATTATTATAAACTGTATTGTGTGAAACCTAGCAGAAATATCAGTTTATACAAAGAGTTATGACTATTATATCTTGAATAGTTTTGCAACTTTTCTTGGTACCATAATTGCTTAAATTCATTTTAAACACTAAATACCACCAGTGATTTAAAAATGGAGACAGAGGATTATGAATTTTGATTTTAAAAATGTGGCAAATCAATTTGGGACTATATGGAATGGAATCAGCTTTTCGCAAAAATTTATTATGATTATGCTGACTATGGGGTTTATAGGGGGTATCATTGGAGTAACCCAATGGGCAAGGAAACCCGATTTCGGATTGTTATATGGAGAACTGAATCCAAAAGAGAGCGGGGAAATTATAGAATTGCTTAAAGATGAAAGCGTTCCCTATCAAATTAGTGGTAATGGATCTGCACTCTTGATTCCCACTGAAAAAATATATGAGATGAGATTGAGGCTTGCAAGTAAAGGATTACCACGAGAAGAATCAGGGTATGAGTTGCTTGACAAGGTGGGTTTTGGTACGTCCGATTTTATACAACGAGTGAATTATCGCAGAGCAATTCAGGGGGAACTTGCAAAAACAATCAGACACCTAGACTATGTAGAATGGGCGCAGGTGCATCTTGCTATGCCAGAGGTTTCTCTTTTTGTTGAAGATGAAAAACCGTCCACGGCCTCTGTTATTTTAAAGATGAAAGCTAAAAGTAACGGTGTTTTAAAACCTGAGCAGGTTGCTAGTATTACTCATCTGGTGAGTTCAAGTGTTGAAGGTCTTAAACCTGAGAATGTAACTATTACAGATACCCGTGGAAATTTGCTTTCTAAAAAGGAATCATCTTCATCGAATGCGGGTGTGAGTAACGATCAGCTTGAAGTTAAGAAAAATATCGAGGAATATTTTGTGGCAAAGGCCCAGGATATATTGGAAAGGATAGTTGGATCTGGTAAGTCGGTTGTGCGTGTTAGTGCCGATTTGGATTTTAAGCATATAGATGAAAAGTTGATTGAGTTTGATCCAGAACGCAGGGTTCCAAAAGTTCAAACAGTAACAACAAGAGTATCGGGTGGAGCGCCTTTTTCGGGAGGAGGCATGCCAGGAATGCAGGCAAATCTTAATCTTTCGCAGTCGGGAATTATTCAATCTGTAGGATCCTCAGAAGAAGAAGAAACAGCGCAAACGCAATATGAATTAAGTAAGACAGAACGTGTGATTGCTGACCATGGAGCAAGTTTAAAGAGAATGTCTGTAGCCGTTCTTGTAGATGGTACGTATGAGGAAAATAAATCTGCAGACGGGAAAATTCAGAAAGTATATGTTCCAAGAAATAAGGATGATATATCACGAATTGCGGCACTTGTAAAACAGGCAATTGGAATAGATGAATCCGGCAATCGTAACGATGGTTTTGAAATACAGAACGTACAATTTTATGAACCGTCGTATGAAGAGGAAGAGGCATCGATAAAAAAAGAGCAACGAAATGAATTTATGTTGAAGATGGCCAAGAATGGGTCACTTGCATTTGCCGCATTAATATTTTTGATGTTTGTGCTGAGAAGCATGAAAAAACTTAAGAAAGGGAAAAGAAGTGGAGCACAAGAAGCCAATATACAAACTCACATATCGAGTGCGAATATACCAACAGGTGAAAATAAATACGAAGGCGAAGAAAAAACAGATAATGATGTAAATAATTCAGCGTTACGTAAGCATGTTATTAAGAATATTAGAAAAGACCCAAGTATTACTGCCAATTCGTTGAAAAAATGGATGATTGAGGATATAGCGGCTGAAAGCTAATGAGTATGATAAGCTTAACGGGAATACAAAAAGTAGCGATCTTATTATCAACCCTTGATGCTGATACTGCGGCAGAAGTGATTAAGGAATTTGATGATGAACAAATTGCCGCTATTACTGCTGCAATGACAAATATTGAACGAATTGATAAAGAAATTGTTGAAAAAGTACTCTGTGATTTATCTAACGAATTAAAATCAACCGAACAGGTTGTAAAATATGATAACAATTCTTTTAAGAAACTCCTCGAAAAAGCAATAGGTGTACAAAAATGTGAAGAAATTATAACCAGTGTTGAAGAAGGGACTTTATTCCCTGCACCTTTTTCTGCACTGAGGGAGTCAAATGATGAAGAAATACTGCGAATACTTGTTGGAGAGCATCCTCAAACGATTGCACTTGTGTTGTCTTATCTTCATTCACAACGTGCAGCAAAGGTTTTGTCGCAATTTCCTGTGGAGCTTCAGTCAGAGATTATTACGAGGATAGCTACAATGGAAGCACCGCCTGTAAAGTTGTTGCTTCAAGTAAATGCGGTTATTGTATCAAAGACAAAAAATGACGATCGACGTAAGAATACACCAGCAAAGAAAAAATATAAATTTGCTTCTGAAATCATTGGCAATATGGAAGGTTCTGCTGATAAAAATGTCATTGACCAGATAAGTTACAAGAATCCGGAACTTGCTGATGAGATCAAAAAATTATTGTTTACTTTTGATGATATTGTTAATGTCCAGGATGAAGCGTTAAGAAAAATTCTTACAGAGATTGACAACAATGTGATTGCCCTTGCGTTAAAGACCGGCAATACAGAAATTGAGAATAAATTGTTTAGTAACATGTCTAAGCGTGTCGGAGATTCTGTGAAAGAAGTAAAGGATTTGTTGGGCCCGAGGCTTTTGTCCGAAGTGGAAGCAGCACAACAACAGATTGTTGATGCAATAAAACGACTCGAAGCAAAAGGAGAAGCCGTATTGAAAAAGAAAGGGGCAAAAGGGAGTGTCGACAAATTTGTATGAAAAATAAAAAAGTGTATGTGTCACCGGATGTTCAAGGGATTTATATTATGAAGTCTATCACGTATCAAGGCGGTTCTTCTCTAAACGATTATGAGATAAAACAGGAGTCTGATAAAAGAGAAAGAGAAAAAGAATCGGAAGAAAAAAAAACAAAAGAGTTTCAATCTGCAAAGGATGAGGCGTATAGACAGGGAAAACTGGATGCAGAGGAAAACTATAAATCCGAAATTGAAAGATTAAGAAGCGAATCTGCGTCGCTGGTAATTCTGCTCCAAAGTGTTATTAAAAACCTAACAGATCAACGAGAGATCATATGGCAGGAAAGCGAATCTGAAATTATCAAATTAATCTTAACCATTTCAAGTAAGATAGTAGGATATGAGATTGGTAATGATTCTATACATGTTCTAAAACACGTAGTTAAGAATGCAATCGCTTATGTAGGGGAAAAGAAGATTGTTACGATAAGGCTTTCACCTCACGATATGAAGAAAATAAAATTGCAGAAAGAGGCAATACTGTCTGACCAGAACATAAAGTTTATGGAAGATAAAACAGTAGATTCTGGTGGATGTATTGTTGAAACGGATTTTGGAAGTGTAGATAGTCAGATAGAAACGCGATGGAATGAAATTCTGAAGACCTTGCTGGACAATAAAAATGAATCATGAGTGCATTAATTTTGAACGCTATCAAAAAAGATTATTTAATGCAGTTCCGATTAGATACACAGGGCAGGTAGTTCGTGTTGCAGGTCTGGTGATCGAATCAAATGGTCCGTCCGTGCCAATAGGAGACTTATGTTATGTCCATGTAAGTAAAGGACATGCACCTGTGCCGGCTGAAGTCGTGGGTTTTAAAGAGAACAAAATACTTCTGATGCCTATTGGTGAGTTAGATAGAATTGGTCCGGGAACGAAAGTTACTGCATCGGGGTCGCCTTTGGAAATAAGGGTTGGAATGGATCTTTTGGGGCGAGTTATTGGAGGACTTGGTGAACCAATAGACGGGAAGGTACCAATAAAAGGGGAAGAGTATCGCTCGATTTATAATTCTCCACCAGACCCCTTAAAACGAGATATGATAAAAGAACCTTTAATGACCGGAATACGTGTGATGGACGGATTATTTACCTGTGGAAAAGGGCAGAGGTTGGGTATATTTGCTGGTAGTGGGGTGGGAAAAAGTACATTGATGGGAATGATTGCAAGAAATTCTGAGGCGGATGTAAATGTAATTGCCCTCATTGGTGAGAGAGGTAGAGAGGTTCGTGAATTTATTGAAAAAGCTCTCGGTCCGGAAGGGCTTAAAAAATCTGTGGTAGTTTCTGTTACTTCTGATAAACCAGCTTTGTTACGAATAAAAGGAGCGTATATAGCCTCAACTATTGCGGAGTATTTTAGAGATCATGGAATGCAGGTAATGTTACTAGTGGATTCTGTGACGCGATTTGCCAATGCCCAAAGGGAAGTTGGCTTGGCGATTGGAGAACCTCCTACATCGAAGGGCTATACACCTTCTGTGTTTGCCTTATTGCCAAAACTTTTAGAAAGGTCTGGAAACGGTTCACAGGGGAGCATTACTGGTTTGTACACTGTGCTGGTGGACGGTGATGACATGAATGAACCTATTGCAGATGCAGTTAGAGGTATTCTCGATGGTCATGTTGTATTGTCAAGAGCGCTGGCAAATCAAAACCATTTTCCTGCAGTTGATATCTTGGAGAGTGTCAGCAGGTGTATGGACGATATCATTACGTTAGAACATAGGAAAGTAGCACATGAGCTGAAAATGGTATATGCCAAATATAAAGAATCAGAGGACTTGATTAATATAGGAGCCTATGCAAAAGGAAATAATTCTAAAATTGACTTCGCTATATCAATGATTGATCGGATAAAGGATTATCTTAAACAAGATGTAACGGAAGATAGCAAGTATGAAGATACTGTTTTAAGACTAACAAATATGTTTACAAAAATTAAGGACTAAGAAACAATCCTTATACCAAATAGAGAAACAAATCAGATTTTATACTATCATGGGTTTCCATTTTAAATTTCAAAAATTACTGGAAATTGAGAAATGCCGGGAAGAAGATATTGTAAAAGAATTAAAAAAATTACAAAGAATATTACACGATGAAGAGAAATTGCTGGTATTTTTACAGTCCGTGTTATCGTTGCAACAATCGGAGATGGAAAAAGAATTACATATGCAATCAGAGGCAAACGTGTTTGTTTTGTTTGAGTCATATTTTTCAAAACTAAATAGGGATATTACTACACAAGCATCCAAAGTAAAAGATGTGTACAAAAAAGTGGATCATGTGCGGGAAACTTTATTACGAGTATTTAAAAAGAGAAAGGTGCTTGAGAAATTGCGCGAACGTTACGAAAAAGAATATAAAGAGCAGGCATTGCGGATGGAAAACAAAACTTTCGATGAGATTGCAACATCCAGATTCTATTATAAACGTAAAAATGAAAATATCCATTAGTCACTCCTGGAGAATGGAATAATGAAGCTTCCAATAAACAAAAAAATGGTGATGCTGCCCGGAATAGGGATTGTTGTCTTTGGTGTCTCAGTAATGGGCATGCTATTTATGAAAGGTTCAAAGACACCATCGCCAGATCAAACGACTCAAAAAGCAACTCAAGATGAGAAAGAAGATGACGATACGACTATGAAACAGACTGGCACATCCACTGCCGTGATTGCAACGACAAACAAAGATAAGAAAGAGAAATTAACAACAAAGCTACCTGCTGTATATAAACAAAATGCAACAACAATATTTAAACCTCTTTCCTCAAATGATATAGCTAATATGCTTAAAGAAATAGAGGCAGAAAAGCATAAGTATGTGAAAAAGAATGAATTATTAAATTATAAGGAGAAGGTTATTGAATCATTGCGTACTGATCTGGAAACTGAAAGGAAGGAACTCGATGATCTCAAACAAGAGTTGAACAAGCTTCTTAATGTTGTATCGACACAAAAGGTAGAACTAAAGAAGGAATCTGTTCAGCTTGACGAAGTGGAAGCAAAGAACATTAAAAAATTGGCAGTTGTCTATAGTGGTATGAAACCAGAAAAAGCGGCAATGATCATAAAAGAAATGGATGAGGAAACTGCCGTCAAATTATTGACGATGATGGATGGTAAAAGTTCGGGTAAAATCTTGGAGTTAGTTGATCTTAATCTCGCAGTTACATTGAGTGAAAGATTAAAGTTGTTAAAAAGCGATTTTAAAAACGACAAACAATAAGTCTGCCGCCTTCGATAAATAAAGGTAAATACTATAAAAACAGAGGGTAAATACCTTAAGGTATATAAAGAGTAATGGTACTCAAAATAAATAGTTGCGGTGCATGATCATTCAAAATACTTTTTTACAACAAGGAGAAAGTCGAGGTGTAAATTATGGCAAATAAAACAGATAGAAATGAAATCGAAAAAACGCAAGCAAATGAAGTTTCTGATCAGTTGCCTAATCGAAGGAAAGGCAATAAAGCTATCATAATGATGGGCGGTGTGGTTCTCATTTCAGTTGGATGTGCGTTTGTATTCGTTTCAAAGGTGTATCCATCCTTAACCGGAGATGTTCAACTTGCTGCAGTGGGACAGGAAAAGGAAGGGGAAAGGTTCGAAGACGTTCCAGAGGTACAAACAATGAAACCAGCAGAAGTAGAGAAGTTGCCAGTGTCAACATCTAAAAAGAAGGAGGAACGCGAAAAAGAAGACAAAAAAGGAAAAGATGACAAAATAAATATCGAGGAAGAATGTTTAATTGTACCAGTAGATCCTGTTATTGTGAATCTGAGTGGCTCTGGTGGCAGGAGATATCTTAAGGCAAAAATAAATCTTGAGGCAAAGGATGTAGATATTAAAAAGAAAATTGAAGCTAAGTCGGTGCAAATAAAAGATCGGTTAATTTTTATCCTTTCATCAAAAACATTAGAAGATATTGAAGGATCAGAAGGACAAGAATACCTTCGAAGAGAAATACAAGACTCGGTAGATGTTGTGCTAAAGATAGAAGATGGTGTGCTGCAGGTGTATTTTACAGAGTTTGTTGTTCAATAACCAGATAAGTCGAGGATAATTGGATGTCAAATGCGATATTAACCAACCAGGAAGTAGAAGCGCTTCTGTCCGCGATCGAGAGTGGGCAAGTATTAGTAGGGCAAAAGATTGAGCCAAAAAAAGAAAAAAAGATTCAACATTATGATTTTAGACGTCCTGATAGGTTCCCGAGAGAACAAAAACGTCGATTACAAAAGATTAGTGAAGATATGTCGAAATCAATAGGTGTTACACTTTCTCGTTTTTTAAGAGTCTCGGTAAATGTTGAACTTATTGCTATTGAGGAATTCAGTTACGAAGTGTTTTTGAATTCTTTTACGGATATTGTATGTGCTAATGTTGTGAATTTAAAACCTCTCAATGGATTAGGGTGTTTAACCGTTGACGTGGGTTTCTGTCTTGCTATTTTGGATAGAGGGTTAGGAGGTCCAGGAAAAATACCCCAGAAGATAAGGCCTCTTACACTTATTGAAGAGTCTGTAATAGGTGTTGTCCTATCAAGTATCATAGATGAGATGAAGCCCAGTTTGACAAAACTAGTACAGCCTGAATGGAAGATAGAAAAAATGGATATGGATATAAAGTCATTACAAATAGCCCCAGCTACAGAACTTGTGATATCGATTAATTTTGCGGCAAACGGAGAGTTAGGTAATGGAACAATTATTTTATGTATTCCGGTTACAAGCCTTGAAATGGTAATGATAAAGTCAAGGACAAAAAAAGTTGAGCGAAAAGACGAGATTGCAATTATTAGTGATATCATTAGAGAGACAGAAGTGACTACTTCGGTGGTTCTGGGTACGACTCAATTGATGCTAAATGAACTCATTAATCTAAAAGCCGGTGATGTTATAAGATTAGATAATAAAATTACCGAAGATATACATATGGAGATTGAAGAAAAAATAAAATGTTATGGTAAACCAGGCGTGGTCGGTAAGAAATTAGCACTTCAGGTATCTTCTGTAGTTATTTGATTGATTCACTTAGAGAGGAATAAAACATGGAACATGTAAAAACGATTGATACGAGCGAAAGAATGAAAGCTGATGCCCAGATACAAGAGGTTCAATTTAGTCAGTTGAATCCTGTTAATGAAAGTATTAAAGATGAAAGTAAGCGTAATTTAGACTTAATCCTAGACATCTTAGTACCTGTTTCCGTTGAGTTAGGACATACAACCATGCTCGTGAAAGATATTCTTACCTTATCGCAGGGGTCTATTGTGGAATTAGATAAAATGGCAGGTACACCTGTTGACTTACTCGTTCGGGGAAAACTATTAGCTCAAGGAGAGGTTGTGGTTGTTGATGAGAACTTTGGTTTAAAGATTACAAATATTTGTGGTTCAGAGGAAAGAATTAAAAATCTTGTATAATATATTCTATAAAATAGACAACAAACTCAGGAGATAAATTTCGAAGTGCAGTGAATTATCACAATGGAAAATGTTCTTATGGTCAGATTTTAAAATAGCGTCTTTTTTCTTTCTTAGATGATCTTAGATCTTAGACGTCATCCAGCTTCATTCTCCAACAATCCTTTCCCGTATTACCCTGTAAATACTTCTTTGTTTGAAAAACTTCAAAGTATTTATAAGAGATAGGTTCATAAAAATATGTTTAACATTTCCACGGCAAGTATAAAAAGTCCGCGATAAATAAATTTTTCCAAATATCTCTAATAACCACATATTTGAATAGTTCAACAGTAGTTAACTAATGATTATATGGTTGAACTATATACATATCAAAAGCATATATAGTTGTTTCTTCAATAAATATTGGTGTATTGTTTCTTGGAAATTCTTAGAGATGCAGATAAGGTATCTTATTTGCGCAATGTTAAATAATATTAGGATGAATAATCCAGTAAATTCATCTTTAGAAAGGGACAAGCGATGTTTATATGTTTTCTCAAGCAACTTTTCTTTTTGGTGCGCCATAAGATGGGAAAAAAGTGTTTGTTGATAATTTTCCTTTTGTTACTTGTTACCTGTAACCGTGGTTATTGTGTAACAGAAATTGCTGAAAAGGAAGAAATATATGGGAGTGTAACTTCAGAAATAGATAATATTGGTGCCATGTCACCGATTAATTATCCAAAGATCACTAAGGTATTAAAATCGCTTGGACTTGTAATTGTAATTATTGTTGCTATATTTTTATTCTTACGAAAGAAAATGGGAATTAAAGCGCGCATGATTGGGAGAAAGAGGTATGTCCATATAGTGGATACGGTATCGTTGGGGTCAAAGAAGTATATTCATTTGGTTAAAGTACCCGGAAAGGTATTGTTGATAAGCGCTACTCATGAGCGGATTCAATCGCTCGCTGAAATAACAGAAAAAGATATTGTTGAGTCCATCGAAACAGAATCAAAAAGCAGGGAATTCATGAGTATTTTTAAGCGTGCTTGTACAGAACGAACATAATCTCATCATGGTTACGCAAGGATAATGTTATGAAAAGATGGTTAATGATTTCGATTGTTTGTGGCATTCTAGCAATATTTAGTTGCACGGGCATAGTTGAAGCTGCCAGTGAATCCTCAGTTCCCTTGAAATTAACGATGAGTATCGACAATATTGGAAAGCCGAAAGAGATTGCCAGCACCTTAAAAATTGTACTCTTTTTAACAGCGCTCTCGTTATTACCCGGATTATTATTGACAATGACCGCGTTTACGAGAATCATCATTGTCCTTTCTTTTGTACGGAAGGCTCTGTCGTTTCAAACACTTCCTCCAAACCAAATACTTATTGGCATTTCACTTTTTTTGACAATATTTGTAATGGCACCCGTATGGAAACAGGTAAACACTGATGCACTTCAACCGTATCTCAACGAAGAGATCACTCAGAATGAGGCATTAATAAGAGGACTTGTGCCGTTTCAAAAATTTATGCTCAAACAGACCCGGGAGAAGGATATTGCTTTATTTATAAATATTGCAAAAATGGAGAGACCAAAGTCGGTAAAGGATGTTCCAATACACATAATAATTCCAGCCTTCATAACCAGCGAACTCAAAACCGCCTTTCAAATGGGCTTTCTCCTGTTTCTCCCTTTTCTGGTAATCGATATGGTGGTTGCATGTGTGCTTACAGCTATGGGGATGGTCATGCTCCCGCCAGCCATGATTTCAATGCCGTTTAAGTTAATTCTTTTTGTGTTGGTGGATGGCTGGCAATTAATTATTCAATCTTTAATTTCGAGTGTGGCATCATAAAGAAACAGTGAATATTGAGTGCTTAACGAATATTGTTTTATAAAAGATTTATAAAGGAGTCTCCTGTGACCCCTGAAATAGTAACTAACATTGGAAAAGATTTATTACAAATAACAATTGTCCTTATGGCACCACTGCTTGTTGTAGCAATGGTAGTTGGCTTAGTTATCGGTATATTTCAGACAGTCACAAGTATTCATGAGCAGACGATCACTTTTCTACCAAAGGTATTTGCCGTCATGGGGGTGTTTTTGTTTTGTTTGCCCTGGATGCTGCGCATGATAACCTCTTATACCGTAAATTTGTTAGGTAATTTAACTAAATATTGTCAATAAATTATATGGAATATCTTTTAAATATTGTTAATGACTTGCCAGTCCTTATGGTCATCTTTTCCCGCGTGGGAGGGATGCTTCTTTTTGCCCCTGTGTTCGGTAATGCCATTGTTCCTTTACAAGTACGGGTTGCCATTGCCTTAATGTTTACTTTTATTCTCTATCCCAGTGTGGACAAAACACCGTTTACGCTGCCTTCTAACATTATTCTATATACTTTTGTTGTCCTAAAAGAAATTGCGATTGGTGCAGTAGTTGGTTTCGCTGCCTCGATTATATTTGGGGCATTTACTGCGGCTGGATATTTAATAAGTAATCAAATGGGACTTGATACTGCATCGATTGTTGATCCTACCTCGGAGACAGGAGAGGAGGAACAAACAATATCAATACTTTACAACATGATTGCTGTTCTTATCTTTCTCACGATTAACGGGCATCATTGGTTTATTAAATCAACGGTTCAAAGTTTTGATATGATTCCACTGGGAAGTTTCAAATACACCACGATGACACTCACAAAGATACTCACAATGTTTAAATCATTTCTTGTAATGGGAATTAAGATATCTGCACCCTCACTCGTGGTTTTATTGTTGACCGTTGTTGTGCTTGGTTTGATGACGAAAGTAGCGCAAGAAATTAACGTGTTTATAATTGCTTTTCCAGTAAAAATATTGATCGGGTTTGTAATGCTTATCATAACTCTTCCATTTGTAATTAATGCAATGAAATCTCACCTGATTCCTTTTGAAAAAGATATAGTTTCTCTGTTGTTTGTTATGCGGGAATAAAGAATGGCTTTTAGTTCAGATACGGAAAAAACAGAACAACCTACCGGAAAACGTTTGGGTGATGCGCGCAGTAAGGGGAACGTTGCGTTTAGTCCTGATTTAAATATTGCAGCAAGCTTGTTGTTCGGTTTCGTGTTGTTATCTGCACTGGGTGCTAATATTTACAATAGTATGTATAAGACAATGAAATCATCGCTTGGCAATATGCTCTGTAAAGATTATACACCAGATTCTATTTTGGATCTTATGGCATCTCAAATTTATGAATTGATGAAGATACTTTCTCCAATTTTCGGTGGATTCGTACTCATTGGGCTAGCAACATCCTATCTGCAAATAGGGTTTATGTTTAACTTTGGAATGCTAAAGCCTAATATTAGTAAATTAAATATCATATCAGGTATAAAAAATCTATTTTCCACAAAATCGCTTGTAAAACTTGTTTTTTCTGTGTTAAAGCTTATCGTGGTTGGCGGTGTATCTTTTTTTTATATCAAAAAGGAATTCAGCACGGTAAATGTTACAGACATAATAGATATCAGTATCATTGAAATATTTGGGGTGAGTGTAAAATTAATGTACGGACTTGCCTTACGCGTATCGATGGCTTTATTAATACTAGCTGTATTAGATTTACTTTATCAGAAATGGCAATTTAAACACAATTTGCGAATGACCAAGGGTGAAATTAAAGAAGAGAGAAAGCAGCAGGATGGCGATCCATTAATTAAGTAGAAGATCAGGTCAATACAGCGTCATATGGCGATGAAGCGTATGATGTCGTCAATACCCGCGGCAGATGTCGTGGTAACAAACCCAACTCATTATGCCGTTGCGTTGAAATATGATGGTTTAGCTATGAAAGCGCCTACCGTGGTTGCAAAAGGTGCAGATCTCATCGCAAAGCGTATCAAAGAGATTGCAAAAAAAAATAAGATACCTTTAGTGGAAGATAAATCACTTGCACAAACACTTTATAAAACCGTTGAAATTGGAA
>JAUPKS010000017.1 GCA_030837315.1 Planctomycetota bacterium | reverse complement strand
TAAAGAATACATAGCGTAGCATTGCCGCAACCAAGTTGACCACCCCTCTTTCCTCTCCTTCGCAAGGAGGGGACTTCGTCGTGAGCGCAGTCGAGCGATGAAGGGGTAGGAAAAAAACTTAATTATTACTCAGTTTTATTGCCTTATACTTCTCATTATAGCCATGAACATACAAAGGGTAACGGAAAGCTTTAAAGACCTGGTTAAAAACAGAAATACCGGTATGTATGCCTTCTGGATTCATCGGATTACCGGTATCGTGATTACCGTATTTTTGTTTTTCCATATCTGGACATTAAGCGCTGTCTTTCGTGGGAAAGATGCTTATGACTATGCGATCAGTAAGTTTGACACGAAATTTGGATATGTATTTCAATATGTATTGCTCCTTGCCGTGGCTATACACCTGCTGAATGGAATAAGGATTACCATGTCCGATTTTTGCGGCCTTACCCGCAGTCAAAAGAAGTTGTTGTGGATATCAATCTTCGTCTTCCTTTTAATTGCAGCAGTTGGGCTTGTTACGGTTCTCTTATAATTGCTTACTATCAAGGAATATCTCCCGTCTTAAAAAATAGGCAAGGAATTTATGATTTATCATGAAGCTATTGTGGTAGGCGGCGGCTTGGCAGGTTTAAGGGCCGCCATCGAACTGAATCGTCACAATGTCAAGGTCGCTGTGATCTCAAAGGTGCATCCCCTCCGTTCACATTCTGTCGCTGCACAAGGGGGGATTAATGCCCCTCTGGGAAATCATCCGCGTGGTATTTACGATACGTGGGAAAAGCACGCCTTTGATACGGTAAAAGGGAGTGATTATCTTGCAGATCAGGACGCCGTTATCCGCATGACCAAGGATGCTGCCAACCGTATTTATGAAATGGAACACTGGGGTTGTCCTTTCAGTCGCACTATCGAAGGGAAGATTGCCCAGAGGCCGTTTGGTGGAGCCGGGTTTCCGCGTACCTGTTATGCTGCCGATAAGGCCGGGCACGTCCTTTTACACACCCTCTATCAGCAAATAATTAAATTTAAACAAACATCCGAGCGAAAAGAGATGGTGGTCTACGAAGAATGGATGGTTGTTGAGCTTGTGGTTGAGGATGGGGTTTGTGTCGGTGTGATAGCGTTGGATATTATGAGCGGACGATTAGAGGCATTCCAGGCAGGGACTGTAATATTTGCAACAGGAGGCGCCGGTCGTATTTACGGAAACAGTACGAATGCCTTGATTAATACCGGTATGGGTATGGCCGTACCCTATTGGGCAGGTGTGCCACTCAAGGATATGGAGTTTATCCAGTTTCACCCAACCACCTTGATGGGAAAAAATATTCTGATTACGGAAGGATGCCGGGGCGAAGGTGGTTTTTTGCTGAACAACAAAGGTGAGCGGTTTTTGGCAAAATATAGTGATTCAAAAAAAGATATGGAGGTGGCCCCACGGGATATCATCGCAAGGAATATTATGCGGGAGATCATGGCAGGCGGTGGTTTTGACAATAGTTATGTACATCTGGATTTAAGACACCTGGGGGGAGAAAAAATACTCCAGAGATTGCCTGGCATACGGGATATTTGTATGGAATTTGCTAGTGTAGATCCTGCTGCCGATCTCATTCCCATTCAGCCAGGACAACACTATACCATGGGTGGGATCGATTGTAATACAGAAGGTGAAACTGTTGTAAAAGGTTTTTATGCAGCAGGCGAGGCCGCTTGTGTGAGTGTGCACGGAGCTAATCGATTGGGTGGAAATTCATTGTTGGATACGATTGTTTTTGGTGCAATTGCAGGTGGCAATGCTGCCCGATATATTCAAGGGGTGGGCGGAAAAAAGGGTGAAAATGCCCTCAACGATGCCTTGAAGCGCGCAGAGCAGAGGGTGGATGCGTTATGTAAATCAGATGGGAATGAGGTTCCCGCCGATATCAAAGTTGCCCTGAACAAAGTTATGGACAACAATGTGGGTATTTTCCGTGACGCCTCTAAACTAAAAGAAGCCATAACCGAAATCAAGGTCTTGCAAGACAGATATAAGCGGATTAAACTGAATTATACCGGTAAACGGGTTAACCTCAGCCTTGAATGGGCATTAGAGCTTAAGGGGAGTCTGGATGTGGCTGAGATTGTCATCGCCGGTGCATTGGCGCGTGAGGAGAGCAGAGGCTCTCATTTCCGCACCGATTTTCCGAAACGAGATGATGCGGTTTGGTTGAAACACACCGTGGCTTATTTTGCAACTGAAGGCGCAAGATTCGACTACAAACCGGTACATATCGGTCCTTTTGAGCCTAAGGAAAGAAAATATTAATATGTCATTATTGCTGGCCTCTAAATAGGCCGGTAAGGATTAAGATGTGACGGAATGAAAGATGACGAATAGAAATATATTATTTGCAACAGATAAATTAGAAAAATACGGCGACATAGTCGGTTATTTAGAGAAAAATGATTTTCCCTGTGTAACTACGGTAAAAAATGGTGATGAAGTATTACGATACCTTAGTGACCATGTACCTGATTTTGCAATTCTGGATGTAAACCTGCCGGTATTGGACGGATTTCAATTATGTAAAGTAATGAAATCTTCCGCGTTCAAACAGTGCGAAAATGTTCCTGTTGTCCTGCTGTCAGAAACGTATAAAACCTATTTGACATTTCAATTGGCCCAATCTGCTGGCGCTTATAGTATTCTTCATGCCCCCTTTGCTATGGATGATTTGTTACGCCTGATTTATAATAAATTTTATCCAGAAAGGGTTCTTGTTGATAAGACCAAATCCTTGCAATATAAGGCAAAGGTAATGATTGCAACGAATGATCCTGATATGGCGAGAGCATTGGAACATTCCATGAGAACGGAAGGGTATGGGATTTCAGTTATACAAGACGCAAAAGAAGTTATTCGTGCTCTTGATGCTGAAAGTCCTCAGATTTTCTTTTTGCACTATGATATGCCTAAATTAAACGGAAGGGATGTGCTGAAGCGGATAAAGGAAACTATGCCAGAGACCGTTGTTGTTGTAATAGCAGGCCGTGGTTCAGAATTGCTGGCGATTGAATTCATGAGAGCAGGTGCAAGCGATTATATTATACAACCCTTCGATGAAAAAATTATTGCACGTGTTTGTGAAAATGCTTTCAGGAAATATCATATGAATCTCCTTACCAAACATGTTGATGAAGTAGAATTAAAATTGCATTCCCTGATACAAGGCATGGTTGACGGTGTTATCCTGATGGATGCGCATGGCAAGACAACCTTAGTGAATGAAGTCGGGAAGGAAATGTTAAAGTATTTTGATATAAATATGGCCGGTGATGCTATACTGAACCTCAACAATATTAGCGTCAAAGAGGTTTATGATGAAATTTTTATTAAAAAACAACGCTACATCTCTTATGAAGTACATACGAAAAGAAATGAAGAGAAATATTTCATTGTCATTGCCTCACCTTTAAACGGCCTTGCAGAGGGGGAAAAGGGTATTGTTCTGGTACTCAGAGATGTTACACGAGAATATCAATTACAATACCAGGTGGTAAAAACCGAAAGACTGTATGCCGTGAGTAACCTGATAGCAGGGGCAGCCCATGAATTAAACAACCCGTTGGCGGGAATTCAACTTTGTGCAGATCTTGTTTCAAATGAACCTTCCATTAGTGAGAAAGCAAGGAAGTATTTAGACCGGATACAAAAAGAGACGGATCAGATACAAAGTGTCATAAAGAGTCTATTGACCCTTACGGGGAATTATACCCTTTCAAAAGAACAGGTTAATACAAACGAGATCATTGAAGAAATTACCGAACAAAAGGCCAACCAATTTGAATATGCAGATATTAAGGTCATCAAATTATTAGATGAAAAATTACCGGTAATTTTTGTAGATCGGAAGCAAATGCAACGGGTATTTTTGGATATAATAGAAAACGCTTGCGCATCTATGGGAGAAATAACGGGTGAAAAGCGTTTAACCATTCGAACGGAGGCGTGCAGAGACGCAGTGAAGGTTATCATAGCAGATACGGGTCCTGGAATACCTAAAGAATATCTTGCAAAGATATTTGAACCATTCTTTACTGCAAAAAATATCAAAAAAAGTAAGGGAACAGGATTAGGCCTGTCTATTGCCCATAGCATTGTTCACCAGCACAATGGCACGGTTTACGCCGACAGCGAGTTGGGTGCAGGAGCGACATTTGTAATTGAATTGCCGGTGCATAAAACATCTCAAACATTCCTGTGAGGATACAACATAGTGGCTTTCATCTCATGCCTTTTTTCGTGCAAACCGGTAAATTATATCAAGTGACAGGTTAAATATTTTCTCACACAATTTAATGGTGCAAATAAAAAAGGCATGTTTATAAATAAACATGCCTTTTTCAATTTAAGCTTTGAATAAAAAATACGAAAGACGATTACTTTTCTGACTGCTCGTGCTGATGGTCCTTGGATACCTCTTTTTCGCAATCAAAGCAGAAGTAAGTTTTTCCGCATTCATGTCCTTCCCCAACCTCTGCCTTGCAGGTGAGGCAGAAGTGAGTAACACCGCAAATATGTTCATCTCCTACTTCTTTTTCGCAATCATAGCAGAAGTAGGTAACATCACATACGTGACCTGTGCCGACTTCTTCTTCACATGTTGCACAAAAAGTTGTTACGCCGCAGATATGGCCATCTCCAACCTCTTTTTTGCAATCGCCGCAAAAGAATGTTAAATCACAGATATGGCCATGACCTACTTCTTCCTTGCATTGCTGACAGTAGTTAGTAAGGCCACAGACGTGCCCTTCGCCAGCCTCTTTATTGCACGTGGCACATTGATGTAACGCCCCTGCCATTGATTCCTTCTGTTCTGCAGGTACTGCTGCTTGCGGGGCTTCTGGTGCACTCAGAACTTCCGGCATTTTCGGTGCCTCCGGCACTACGATCTCTGGCGCTTCCATGACCTCCGGCACTTTGGGGGCTTCTGGTACAACTACCTCTGGAATTGATGGTGCAGCAGCTTCTGGTTCGACGGGCTCTTCGATTTCCGGTGCTTCAGGGGCCGCTAGAGCTTCTGGCGCCTCTGGAGCCTCAGGAATTATGATCTCTGGCGCCTTCGGGGCCTCTGTATCTACTATTTCTGGCACCACTATCGTTGAAGCTTCTGGGGCATCTGGTTCAACCACATGTGGGGTTTCCGTTACCGTTGCTTGCACCTCAGGCGCAACATAACGGAACGTGGAAGAATAGCTCCCAGTTGTACGCATTTCCGTTACGGTTGCTTGCACCTCAGGCGCAACCTCTACCGGAGTAGGGATTGGTATTCCCCGTGGAATTTTCTCCTCTTTAAGAGCCTCTGCCTTTACTTGCACCTTTGGTTTGACTTGTGTCTGAGTAGTGGCACAAGAACTCAAAAAGATTGAAAGACTTACTAAACCTACTCCGAAAAACCCTTTTCCCATAAACTTTCTCCTTGTCTATAAATAGTTATAACGGCTAATTCTTAATACTGTTGCCAACTATGAGTTCTAACTCATCGGGGATTTCCCGCTTTTCTAAATCTATTCCTGCTGCAGAGAAAAACTTTTTTCTCACGGCATCAAAGGTAATTTTTGAAAGTGATTTTTTATCATTTACATCTCCGAAAATGCCCAAATCAATGCTTCCGGCCGCCATATTAGCATGGCCACCGGCATTCATAAATCCAAATGCCGTTTGTAATAAAAATGCCAAGTTGATTCTTGAATCTACGCTTCGCGCCGATAGCTGAACTTTGTCTTTATCAATACCAAAAACCAGAGCGGTAGATACTCCCTCCACCTGTAACATTAATTCGGCTGCCTGTGGTAATGCATCTCGGTCAGTTATAAATTCCACAAAAGATATCAGATACGAACCTTTTACCTCCCGGTTTCGTATGGTTCTTCCAATGATGTCCACGGTTTCTGCGCTCATGGGAGGATTTTCAATTTGATTTAAAAGTCCCGCATCGAGTAGTGGAGAGAGATATGCTGCTGCATCGAGATCTTCCATAGTCGTGTTTCTGGTAAATCCACCCGTGTCGACCCTGATTCCGTAACGAAGTGCTGTAGCAAGGGGTGGGTCAGGCACAATATCCAGATGTCGCAGGTACCTTGTCAGGATAGTTGACGTGGCGCCAATCTTCGGCAATATTTCAATAAACTCACCTTTTACAAGGCTGAAATCTGTTTCGTGGTGATCAATAACAATATGGGGGGTTATTTGTAAGGGTAATATATTGTTTTTTGAAGGAATGGAAGCCTCTATCAGTGCTACCTTATCTGCGGCATGAGCTATTTCCAGCGCCTCATCTGCGGTTTTTAATTGAATAAGATCAGTTTCCAGTAAATCAACGAGGATCTTGTTTTGCTGGCGGCCGATATTCCCACCGTAATAAATAGTGGATTTGATATGATATTTTTCTGCAATGCGTTTTAGTGCACATCCGGAGGCAATGGCATCCGGATCAGGATTGTCCTGTAAAAAAATGGCCACCCCCTTGCCGGCTGCTTCCTGAATAACACTTACCAAATGGAAAACAGACGTTTTCAGTTTTGCTGTTTCTAGCTCGTCCAGAATTGCATGGGTAACGATCCTGGCGATTTGAACCGTACGGTCAACGCCATTTTCCAATAATTCAGCGGCCTCTATTTCATCGGTTGCCCGTGATAAAACAAATTTATCCGGGAATAATTTCTTGATGCGGTTCGCTATCATTAAGTTATCTTGAGAGGTTTTTTGCAGGAGAATAAATGCAAGGGTGTCTTTCATTGGCAAGGAACTAAAGTCTAGTGTATGGATATTGGTGATGATTGTGCGAAGATTGGGTTCTTTTAATCCAACAAAAACCGTTTCGCTATTATCGATTATGAGTGTTTCGTCACCTGCCTTGCTTAAATTCCGGGCGAGAGCATTTCCGATTTCGTCACAACCAAAAATGATATACATCAATACATCCTTCTTCCAATGGAATTCCATATTCAATTATAGTTAAAATGGCGATTTATTATACGATCATGCCTTTTTGAAGTCAATATTAAAAACCGATTCCATCGCAATTTTAACCTTTTACAAATATGAGAGTTATAGGTGGAATTGCATCATAAATAGTGCTGTGTATACCTTAGTATGGTTTAGTTTTATCTTGAAATTAAGGGAATGGTTTATGTAACATCGTAACAAAATTAAACACTATATTTTCTAGAGAGGCACTTCATATGCAAATGAATGATGTCGTTAAACAGATTGGTATCTCTGCGTCCATGTGGAAGGAATCTATGGAAAGGCATGACGTTGTCTGTGAGGAATTTGACGGTGTCAGCTACGGGAAGGTAACGAAAAAAATTGGTGCTTTGGGCAGAGGTTCGATTGTTACGGAGGACGGGATTGTTTTTGATTTTCCAAGGATTGCCCGGATTTTGCATTTGGAAAACGGTATCCGCAATGCCTATACCCAACCCTTTTATGTTGAAGAAAAGGTTGATGGTTATAACGTCAGGGTTGCGCGTGTTCATGGCCGCGTACTGGTTTTTTCACGTGGTGCGTATATTTGTCCATTTTCGACTGACCGGATTGTGGATTTTTTAGATGTAAAAAAAATATTTGATGATAATCCCGGACTGATCGTCTGTGGTGAATTTGCCGGACCTGATAATCCTTATAATATAGAACATCCTCCTTATGTAAAGGAAGATGTCCGTTTTTTTGCCTTTGATTTAATGATGATGAACGAACCTCATAAAATTCCTGTCGATGAGCGATACAGAATCTTCGATACCTACCGCATACCGACCGTGAGGAGATTTGGACGGTTTTCAGCATCAGATATTTCAGCCCTGAAAGGGGTTGTGAAAGAGTTGGATGAAACAGGGTGTGAAGGGATGGTGATGAAGCCGGTTAATCCTGCCGAAAAAATTCTGAAGTACGTAACTTTAGGTTCCTGCTTGCGGGACATTCATGTTACTGCTCCCGTGATGGCAGAGATGGCATCTGAGTTTTTTACCCATCGGATCATTCGAGCAGCTATGTTTATTCACGAACATGCGCATGTGTTACAGCCAGAAGTTTTTACTCAGTTGGGCGAGGCATTGCTAAAACCCATATATGAAAATGTTGCTAAGGCAGCACGGAGTGAAGTCATTGACGAAAAATTTCTTCTCAGATTTCGGGAGGAGAAAAATATCCAGTGGATGATAGAGCACCTGTATAAATGTAAGGTTAAGTTTGAGGTGCTGTCAAAAAACAAGATAGGCGATTACTGGCATGTCAAGTTTGCAAGAAAGTGTTATGCCTCATATCAAATTCTCCAAAAACACCTGGAAGGTGCAACCCACGTAGACTAATATTTCATATGGTTGAAATCCAAAACCGATAAAAACCATGGAAGGTGCCAACCAGACTAGTGCTTAATTGCGTTAGTTGTCGTTCTGTCCACAAAGCCTGTAATCCTTGAATTGTAAGCTTTAGAACGAGAAGTGATATAGCGATTATTTTTGCAATTAAGCACTAGCGCAGATGGCGTGGGAACAAACTACCAGCAAGTTACGAAAAGATATGAAGGTGAAAACCAAGCATATACTGTTTTATAGACTTACGTCATCAGTTTGTCGAGTATGCCCCGCAACATGTGGGGATCGATGTATCGGATCCCCAGCTTGTCAGCCCATTTGACAATACCAGAATCGGCTGTCATCAGGATGCCGTCCATTTCCTTGGCCAGGAGAATAAGGTCGACGTCTTCCTTGCTATCAATAATCCCCTCCCGAAGGGCAGCGCGATATTTTTTTCTCAGATCAGTAATAGCAATAGCTTCCATGGCTTCCGATTCAGTTCTGTATGGAACTTCCTCGGTCATACGCACGTCAGGGAAAAGAAAAACTGACTTTTCGTGCAATATCTTCTGCTTCCGTTCGGTCTCCTCGGATGCCTTTAAGCCCCTGTTGATCCTTTTTCGTACGGCTTCTTCTGCAACCCGTAAGCCCTTGTCTATCCTGTGACGCACGTCCTCTATGAGTTCGTACAGCAAAAAAGCAGGGACTGTCAGTTCATAGCGTTTCGGTGGTTTTTGGATTATACGAATTTGAAGGTCGGGTGGGATATCCTTTGCTTCAACAAACGTGAGTAATTCCTGATAGATTGACGGGGGCATGTGAAAGGTAGGTCCGTCCAGTTTGCCAATAGTCTCGAGAAATGTACGTAACGCTTCAGTTGGATTTGTGCCAAATGATTGATAAACTTCCGGATTGGTGAAAATACTAGTATCAATAATAATTCGTTCATGTTTAATGTCTTTTTCCATAAGGAGCCTTTCCATTGGATAGGGAACTTCTTTCCGCCTCTGTAAGAAGAAATACCATACGAAAGAGTTGCTCTTCGGCGGGAGTCATTTCTTTGTCCCGCCTTCTCATCGCGATCTTCGCCACGATCAATGCCTTTTCCAGGGTATATATCTGTATGCCGTGGTGTGAACACCACGTAAAGGAAGGGAGATATTTCGGCGGATAGGAGGCACTAACGATGTTACAGGCAAAACCAACGATGCTACCTGTCATGATCGTTGTGTTGATGGCTGTTTTTGTGTGATCTCCCATTGCCATACCAAGGAACATCTGCTCTGTATTTATGATATTTCCCCCGATTTCAACGTTTATGCTTCCATAGGTGTTGAGGAGGTTGCTATTCACGGTATCCGCCCCCATATTAACCCATGAGCCAATGTAAGAATCGCCAAGAAATCCATCGTGCTGCTTATTGCTGTAGCTGTGGAGGATGCTGTTGGCGATTTCCCCTCCGACCTTGCATACCTCGCCAAGGTTTGTGCCACCCCGTATCCTCGAATTGGATCGAATCACGGCATGATTACCAATATAAACGGGTCCCTCGATGGTGGTATTAGGGGCAATGGTAGCGTGCTGGCCTATATAAATTGGCCCTTCTTCGGCATCAAATACACAACCCGGTTTAATCCGGCTGTCTTTGCCAATAAATATTTGATCTTTATTGAGTAGATGAACACCTTCATACAGCGTTCCCGAGATGGAGCCTTCCTTGACAAACAGCGCGAAATCTTTTTCTATTTGGGACATATTGAGTTTAACAAGATCCCAAAAATAGTTTATCGTGGGCACGTGAGTATTAATTACCCGAACCGTACCTTTTAACAGTTCAATGGGGTTATGTGTGAGAAACATTTCCGGAGACAGCTTTGTGGCGTTTTTTCCCCTGAGACGGGCATAAACCAGGGTGTTCTCTTGTATCCCGATTTCCTCAGGCCCTTCTGTTGGAATAGGAGGAGAGAGGATTGCGCGACCGTTCAAAAAAAGGCAGGCATCGTCTGCTGTGTGGAGATCATTGATACGGTAAGGATACCGTTCTTGTAATACAACGGATAAATAGCTTCTGCAAAAAAGGGTGATAGTGACACGGGGATAATGCTTGATTATCCTTTCTAAAGGGGTGAGCAACCCACAACGCAGTTCAAAAGCCGCCCTTGTATGTACAAGAGGGACGAGTTTTGAATATTGACTATCCTCAAATACACATATATATTGCACCTGAAAATGTCCCCTTTTCTATCAACATGAAATGTGTCTTTATGAGCAGCATTACAAAAAATGATGAAGATGAATTATGGCAGCTTTCGGTTCTTGGCCGGTGCAAAATAGCACAACCCAAAGATTGTGGCTTCCAGGTAATATTTTGCAATTTCTCTTGTTTGTGATAGCCCATGGATGTCTTTAAGTCATGCTTCGGTAGCATACTAAGACTTATAATCTTTGTCAAGTTAATATAAATATGTACCGCTTCACAGCGTCTCAATGTACTACGTCGGTAATGCTTGAAGGTGTTTGTTAAGGCATGAGTTTTATTCTCGGTAGTCACATGAGGTAGTCGATTGCGTAAACAGTAAAAAAATTTTACGTCAAGGTGTTTATATCCTTGACATAAGGTAATTTGCTTAATACAATCGAAAAAAACGGACGGGGTAAATTTTCAATGACTATTTCAGGTTGTTTTGTGAAAAGTGTAGAAGTATTTATTAAAATTCACCTTGGTGATTTTTTGTTTTAAAAAAGCCCGATTTATACCATTGATTTTTAATGATACTTGCCGATATATTACTGGCCAAATCAAAAAATCGGTTTCTATATTTTAAAAACAAGTTGTTTTTTATCATTCTCGTGTCTGTTTATTAAGGTAATACAAGGAAGCTTACACGCATAGGTGTATTACTGGATGAGCTAAATAGTAATTATTGTTTTGTGGGTAATGTTTATGACCAGAGTAGAATCCCCCATATTTTCAATCCCATTAAGACGGATAGATGGTTTTTTGGCCGACGAGATTTGCTTTCGAGATGCAAAGGCGCGGACGCCTCATCCCAGCTTAGTACCGGAGATTGATAGTTATAACGAGCGCCGCTTGCAGGTATGGGACAAATTTTTAATCAAGCATGAATATAGAATCTCCAAACCGCACGGTGAACGTTTCGTTGATGTAACCAATGACAACAACCTCATCCATAGAAAAGGCAACATCGTCCCTGGCGCAATGACCGTTTCCAAGATCATACTCCCCTTGGAAATCCTCTTTTCAGAACTGGAAATATCCTCGGTAAATATAAAATTCACTGGTTCCGCTTACTATGGAGAGAGGACATGCAATCTGTTTTTGTGGCATTTTGTGAGTAATGACTATATCCAAATTGAGGTAAAAACGTATCAACAGGACAGGACGATTGCGACTACTATCATCTTGGGAAGATTGAAAGCGCCAGGTAAGCAGATCAAAGAAATAGACGAAGCGGCCGTAAATAAAAAATGCTTAGCAAGGGTACAAGATTATTTTGAGACGCTGGGGATTCGGAGTAATTTTTATTTTCAAAAAGAGGGCTACAAAGATTACACGTATCCTCTTGCCTATATTGCCTCACTCCCATCAGCGGAAATTGTCAATCAACTATCAGGACAGGGAGGTATGATTAATATGTTGCGCATGGATTTTGGCAACTATGAAAGGATACCCATTACCGGCGATAAAGGCCCTGAGGTAAAACTTGCGAGGGCGAAGAAACGAAATACCTTCAACAAGATCATGGCAGAGATTGCCGAAGGCCTTGTTACGTATTACCGCGGTCTTGCGATTGTAAACCCGATCGCCAAGTTCCATAATTCTACTGACCCTGCTCTGGGTGCGGTCAATAAGCTTATCAATGTCAATCCGGAAGAAAAACGGTTTATTACACCTATCTAGAGTAAGTTTATTACAAAAGCGGGTGTAATGGGAAAATTGCGAGTCGCAATCGAGTGGTTAGTATTGGGTTGCGGCTTTTTTTTGTGTAAATAATTTAGTAGCGTTGTCAAGTGGAGACCTGACAAAAGCCCTCCAATTTATTGTTTGTCATGCATCAAAACCGTTGTAGTAATAAGCAAGCCGAATCTTGGTAACGTTCAGTGCCCCGGCAGTACTCCATTTGCTCACATTTACCCGCATGTTAACCGTACGCATAACTCGTTCTACCTTACTTGTCGTTTTGCCGTTGAGCCTCTTTTCGATTGACGTAAACATGTCGGGCTTTGCATGCCCAAGGTATGAAACGGCATGAGTATATCCCTTCGACAAACAATACTGAATTACCGCCTCCAAGCGTCTCCTCTTGGATCCAATCATCTTCTCGATTGTCTTCTGACAATCAACGAATGGCCGTATCGCACATATCTCCACAAGCTCCGATATCACGCGCAGCCATTCTTTTCCCTTGTACTTGACTCCATCCTGCCATAATACATGCCTTGCCTGATACGGAATATGCCACAAACATCTCTGGATACTGCAGGGTTTAGGCTACAAACCCGAACTCGCTGATCTCTCGCGCAGGCGATTCAATATCAAAGGTTGCCCTGCGGATATTTTTGGATCAACTATCATTTTTTGCTTACCAGCAACGATTGTACCGTGGAAAGCCCTTTGCCTAATTCAAAGACATACCCCTCATCATACAGTCCCTTTTCAAGGGCAGCGATGGCAACAATGACGTCGAAATCGTTTACATAACCCATGTGGCCGATCCTGACAATCATTCCTTTTAACTCATCTTGCCCGCCGGTAAAAGTTACCCCCGTCTCATCCCGTAGCTTTTTGATGATCTTATCGACATCTATCCCTTTAGGAGCCTTGATTGCAGTCAATACATTGCTGGCATATTCTCCTGCAAAAAGTTCCAGGCCAAGCGCCTTTGCACCTTCCCTTGTCGCATGGGCAAGGCGTGCATGTCTCTTCCAGACATTCTCAAGCCCTTCTTTCTTGACCATATCCATGGCAGTCTTCATCGCCATAACCAAAGAAACTGCGGGAGTAAAAGGGGTTGTTTTGTCTTTTAAGTCCTTTCGCATCTTCCTGAAGTCCCAATAATATCTGGGTAAATCTGCCTTTTCAATAACACCCCAGGCACTACTGTTCACACAAACAAAGGCCAGGCCAGGCGGCATCATGCACCCCTTCTGAGATCCTGTGATAGCGACGTCAATATTCCACTCATCCATCAGGAATTGATGGACACCAATTCCCGTAATTGAATCGACAATCATGAGCGCCCCATACTTCTTTACCAGAGGCGAAATGGACTTTATATCATGCACTACACCGGTAGAGGTCTCACATTGTGTAGTAAATACCGCAGTAATTCCCGGCGTCTTTTTGAGCGCAATCTCAATATCCGCCGGATTTACGGCCTTGCCATTTTCAACGCAAATTGGAATAGTTTCAATACCAAAACAGTTGCATAGCTCTGTCCAGCGTTCACCGAATTTTCCACTGACCACCACCAGGGCCTTATTGCCTTTAGACAAGACATTCGCAACGCATGCCTCCATAGCGCCTGTTCCCGATGACATGAGGGTAAAGACCTCGCCGGTCTTTGTCTGGAATAAATACTTTAAGTCCTCACTCAATTCGGCAAAGATTTTCGAGAACTGTGGTGTTCTGTGATGGATCATTGGTTGCGCCTCGGCCAATGCGACCTCAGGTGGCACCATGGTTGGGCCTGGCGTAAACAGATAATTTTTTTTCATGGTATTTTCCTTTCAGATCAAACAGTTTTTCAGAAAAATCCATTATATGAAAACGAGAAAAAGAGTCAAGGGATAAAACAAAAGACCAGTATTTTGCAACCACGAGACTAAGATATGAAAGAAACCTGTTTTTAATTGTATACGATATGCATTTTTCTTATACTTAAATTATGAAAGCGACTAAATGGTTCGCCAAAGAATTTATCATGCCTGATGCCATCTCTTCCATCCGGGACGCCGTTGAGAAGGCTGGCGGCAACGAGGTGTTCCTCGTGGGTAGGCTGAATGACGAGCATCTTATAAGCGATGTGGATGTTTATGCAATGGGAAACAGGCGTGCCGTACCTGCTATGGTCAAAGAGGCAAAATACGGGGATGTTATTATTCACAATCATCCGAACGGCATCCTGGATCCATCCGATGCTGATATTGAAATTGCATCTTATATGGGTTCGCTGGGCGTAGGATGCTATATTGTGGATAACGCCGTAGAATTTTTATACCCGGTAGTGAAGGTAAGGGAAGCAAAGGGGTGTAATGAACTGGTCTTTGAAGAACTCTCCGCACAATTTCAGGCCGGCGGGAATTTTGCAACGCATTTATCACAATACGAATATCGCAAACCTCAGGTCGAAATGTTGAAGTCGGTGGTCGATGCCTGCAATGAAGACAAGATTGCCGTGATTGAAGCAGGAACGGGAACAGGAAAATCCCTGGCATATCTCGTCCCGGCCGTTTTCTGGAGTATAAAAAATAAGGAGCGGGTAGTAGTTTCTACCCATACGATAAACCTTCAGGAACAGTTAATTGAAAAGGATATCCCCATACTCAGGAAATGTTGTGGCCTTGATTTTAAGAGTGTGCTAGTAAAGGGGAGAAATAACTATGTTTGCCTGAGAAAGGTTTATAATTTGCGTTCCGAGGGCGGTACTTTAATTGATGATAAAGATCGGCAGCAACTGAACGATTTACTGGATTGGTCAACAAAGACACAGGACGGGAGCAAGGCAGATCTTAATTTTGTGCCACAGGATGATGTCTGGGAGGCAATACAGTCGGAAGCAGATCAGTGTACACGGCTGAAGTGTCAGTTTTACGATGAATGTTTTTTTTATCGTGCGCGAAGAAATGCGGCCAGCGCAGATGTTTTGGTTGTAAATCATTACCTCTTGATGGCCGATTTGGTCCTGCGCAAGGAAACGAAGGGTCACGATGCGGTAGCCATCCTGCCACCCTTTAAAAAAATCGTTATTGATGAGGCACATCATCTCGAAGATGTGGCGACATCAAATCTGAGTTGTACCATTTCGAGATTACGGATAATAAAGTTACTGGGAAGATTGATCAACATAAAGGACAGCAGAAAAGGCCTTTTGCAGTATTTGAAAAACAAACTTAAAGAAATGAGTTCCATGCATGACAAGTCCATTGCAGGAGTCATTACCGACAGAATTAATGCAGAAATCCTGGGGGCAAGGCAACAACTCCATGATACCGTTGAGGGGGTTTTTGAAGATATTTTCAATGCGGTAAGTAATTACGTTATCGATAAAGGATCGCAAAAAAAAGAGTCGAGGGAAGAAGAGACCAAGTTGCGGATTACCGCAAATTTGATTTCTACAGACCTGTGGCAGGGTGTTATAGAACCACAGATTAAGGCATTGTGCGTGGATATCCACAAATTTACCTCAATTTTAAAGGCACTGCTGGATGATATAGGGGGGCTATCGAAAGCGGCACAGGATATCCTGTCGTCTGTATTGGTAGATATTGTATCCTGCAAAATGCGTCTCACATTGGTGGCAAATGATCTGGCTTCATTCATTGCAGAGGATGAGCGGACTTGTAAGTGGATGGAGATCAAGAGGCACTCAAGGGGGCAGGGTATTCGATTGTGTAACGCACCACTTTCCATTTCTGATGATTTGAAGGCATGCCTGTATGATAATTATACCACGATAATATTGACATCGGCTACCCTGACGATCGGCAGGACCTTTAAATTCTATGAAGATAGTATTGGCTTGCATCAAATCCCGAAAGACCGCTTGTCAGAATTAATCTTAGAATCCCCCTTTGATTATAAAAAGCAATCCATCATAGGCATTCCCACGGACATTTCAGAACCCGACAAACCGGGTTATGTTTTGTCTCTCGGAGAGAATATCCTAAAGACCGTAGAAATTTCAGAAGGACGCGCATTAATCCTGTTTACATCGTACAGTCTTCTTGATAATCTTTATCGGAGGTTAGAGCCGCAGATTACGCAACTGGGTTATACCTGTTTGAAGCAGGGGATGGATAATCGCCACAACCTCCTTGAGACCTTTAAGAAAGACAAGACATCGGTTTTGTTTGCTACGGACAGTTTCTGGGAGGGGATCGATGTGAAAGGGGACGCATTGGAATGCGTCATCCTGACGAGATTACCCTTTAAGGTGCCCACACAACCTATCATTGAGGCGAGGGCAGAGGCTATTGAAATGGCCGGTGGCGATGCCTTTTCTGATTATTCCTTACCAATGGCCGTGATTAAATTCAAGCAGGGCTTTGGAAGGCTCATACGCAGTTGTGAGGACAGGGGAGTAGTAATAATCTTCGACAAGAGAATAGTTACGAAAAGGTATGGGCGTGTCTTTCTTCAGTCACTTCCCGACGTCAGGTGCATTAAGGATACGAGTGATGTTGTTCTTAAAGAGATAGGACTGTTTTTAGGTAATAGTATTACCCCCTCCCACGAGGAAGGGAAAACACTAAATATAAAATAAATTCGAATAAACGTAACATTTTAGCCGTTTGAAAACTGTCTTTAAATAAACTACTACTGCATTTTTATGGTTTGATTTTGACTTATCCAGGTTAGGGAGGCAATAGACAATGAAGATTTTTTTGACAGGAAGTACGGGTTTCGTTGGGAAACGGATACTACAGGATTTGCTCGAAAATAAATATCAGGCCAGATGT
>JAUPKS010000178.1 GCA_030837315.1 Planctomycetota bacterium | reverse complement strand
TGTGAAGGTACTTGTGGAGTTGCTGACGGCGGTGGCAATGGATGAGGGTCTGAGATTCGCAATTCGAGAAGGTGGAAAGACCGTTGGTGCTGGGGTAGTTACAAAAATTATTGAATAAAAACTTGGGAAAAAGTAATGCGTGAATATTTATCGATGGTATGTAAAGAGTGTTCTAGTAGAAATTATAGAACGCCTAAAAAGTCGCAACAAACAGAAAAGCTAGAGATGAGGAAGTTTTGCAGGCATTGTCGAAAGCACACGGACCACAAAGAATACAAGAAGTAGGGATGTGTCTGGTGTTTTGTTTTTGGATAAAAATAAAGGTCTGTAGCTCTAATTGGTAGAGCGCCGGACTCCAAATCCGGCTGTTGGGGGTTCGAGTCCCTCCAGACCTGCCATACGTAGAGGGGAATTTAATGTCGCTTTTTGGGGTTTATAGAAAAGGTTTTGGTTTATATAGCAGGATTGCTGTGGGGGTTGCATTAGGTATCCTTGCGCTATTTGCATCAGTTTCGCTGTATAATGCATTGATAGAATTGCCGGATATTGCAGAAGGTTTAAATGTCCCGTTAGTTGGTATTGGCTTAACTTGGGGTCTGTTAAGTTCCTTTGCTCTTTTTGTGTTTTTGGGATTTTTTGTTTGTGTATTTGTTGCTGGTCTGGAGACGGGGCTTAGGCCAATAGATAATGGTGGTAGGAAGACAGTTGAGTTTTTAATCGATACTCAGGGTGAGCTACAAAAAGTTTCATGGCCAACGAGATATGAGTTGATTGGTTCAACGGCGGTTGTGATCGTGTCAATTGTTGTGATAGGAATATTTGTGTTGGGTGTTGATTGGGTTGTATCGGTGGCCATGAAGTATATTGGGGTGCTTTAGGCTTTGTGTGTTGGGCTTGGATGAAAACATGGGTACTGTGTCAGTGTTGTATTGTTGAATTAGAGAGACCCCTCGGATTTCAACTCTTTTGATTCCTTCCTAGTAAACGGTAGGGTGTGATAATTCCGGTGTACGGCAGTTCTTGAGTAATTTATTGGTATTTTTTTAGTGGATTTTACTAAATGCCTAAACAATGGTTTGTTTTGCGTGTTCAGAGCAATAAAGAAGATAAAGTAAAAGATAGTTTGGTAGAGCTTGTAAAAATACGTGGTTTAGAGGAAAAGATTTCAAAAGTTTTGGTTCCTAGTGAAAAAGTATCAGAGATCAAGGGTGGTAAGAAAAAAATAACTGAAAGAAAAATATATCCAGGATATATCATGGCAGAAGTCGAAGTAGACGACCAAGGGCAGATACCGAAAGAAGTTTGGTTTTTGGTTCGGGAAACGCCTGGTGCAGGTGATTTTATTGGTGGACAAAATAAGCCAGTGCCAATGGCGAGCCACGAAGTAGAAAAGTTGTTGTCAGACGTAGAGCATAAAGAAGAAAAACCTCGAGCGAAGATTGAGTTTAGCGAAGGTGAGAAGGTGAGGGTGAAAGAAGGTCCATTCGAGAATTACGATGGGATCGTCGAGGAGGTGTTGCTGGCGAGTGGTCGTGTAAAAGTAATGCTTACTATATTTGGCAGGGCAACGCCTGTTGAATTGGAATATTGGCAGGTTGAAGCAATTTAATAGCGGGAGTGTAAAATGGCGAAAGAGATCTTAAAAAAGATTAAATTACAGTGTCCAGGAGGACAGGCAACACCGGCGCCGCCAGTGGGCCCTGCTCTTGGCCAGCACGGAGTGAATATAGGACAGTTTGTTAAGCAATTTAATGATAAAACAAAGGAATTGCTGGGTGTTTTGACGCCAGTAGAGATTACTGTGTTTAAAGATAAGACGTTTACTTTTATTTTAAAATCTCCTCCTGCCTCAGTGTTGTTAAAACAGTTGGCTGGCATTGCGAAGGGCTCTTCTGAACCAAACAAACAAAAGGTTGGACAGGTAAATACGCAGCAGTTAAGAGAGATTGCCGGTAAAAAACTTGCTGATTTAAATGCGGATAATTTGGATGCTGCTATAAAGGTAATAGAGGGAACTGCGCGCAATATGGGAATTAAGGTGGTAGATTAAGTTCTCTTTAAATATATGATATGGTTGTTTGAAAGGAAAGTATTCAGATGTCAAAAAGAAGTAAAAGATATTTAGAATCTAGGAATGTTGTAGATTTTGAGAAAAAATATGAATTAAAAGAAGCAGTAAAAATACTCAAGTCTTTTAAGCAGGCAAAATTTGATGAGAGTGTAGAAGTTGCGATGAAGTTGGGTATTGATGCAAAGCAGTCGGATCAGCTTATTAGGGGGTCTATATCATTGCCTAAGGGTATTGGTAAAAGCCTCAAAGTGATTGTTTTCGCTGCTGGTGAAAAGGCAGCAATAGCCAAAAAATCAGGCGCGGATGAGGTCGGTGCAGAGGATTTGGTAAAAAAGGTAGAGGGTGGATGGGCTGACTTCGATGTAGCAATTGCATCTTCAGATATGATGAGGTTGGTTGGTAAATTAGGCCGGGTGCTTGGACCTCAGGGTAAGATGCCATCTCCTAAATCAGGGACGGTTACGGATGATATAGAAACAGCGGTAAAAGAGTTTAAGGCTGGCAAGATCGAATATAGAACTGATGCCGGTGGAAATGTACATAGTATCGTTGGGAAGGTCTCTTTTTTAGAAAAGGATTTAGAGGAAAACATTAGCACTTTTGTTAAGCATATTGCTAACTCTCGTCCAGCATCTGCTAAAGGGGTATTTGTTGAAAAAGTATCGGTATCTTCAACAATGAGTCCTGGGATAATGTTGCAAGTTTAAGATGAGAAATAACTGCGAAGGGAATTAAAAAAAAGCATGGCAAATGAATTAAAAAAACTTGTTGTGAAAGAATTGATTTCAAACTATCGAAAAACAGATAATTATGTGGTGGTTGGTTATCAGGGAATAAAGGCATTGGAGTTTGATCAAATCAGAAAAGATTTGCGAAGAAAGAAGATTTTGTTTGAAATAGTTAAGAATTCACTCGCTGCAATTGCATTTAAAGAAATTGGGGTTACCGGACTTGTATCATTCCTGAAAGGGCCTTCTGGTATAATTTCTGGGGGAGATGATCCGGTAGTAATGGCGAAAGAAATAATCGAGTGGTCGAAGAAAATATTAGCTTTAAGTTTGCACGGTGGATTTGTTGATGGCGTGGTAGTTTCTGCAGAAGATATAAAAAAGCTGGCTAAGCTTCCTGCGATGCCAGTGCTTCGTGTTCAAATAATAACAGGTATTAATGCACCAATTGCTGGGGTTGCAGGTGCTTTTGGTGCTGTGTTGCGTAACTTGGTAACGGTGTTCCAAGTCTATAAAGAAAAGAAAGAAAAGAATAGTGTTTAGTTTTTTTGCGGAATTACTAAAAGTGGGAGGATAAATAATGACTCAGATTAGTGAAGAAAAAGCAGTTGAGCCTTCTGGCAAAATTGCGCAAGTGCTAGATTTGGTTGCAGGGATGTCTTTGATGGAGGCCTCGCAGCTTGTCAAGGCTTTTGAGCAGAAATTTGGTGTTTCTGCGGCCGCAGTTGCTGCAATGCCGGCAGGCATGTCTGTTGCGGCTGATGGTAAAGCTGCAGCTGTAGAGGAAAAAACCGTTTTTGATGTGATTTAGAAGGATGGAGGAGCAAATAAGATACAGGTAATTAAGGCAGTCCGTGCCGAAACAAATCTGGGTCTAAAAGAAGCTAAGGACCTTGTCGAAGGTGCTCCGAAGACCGTGAAGGAAGGAGTGACAAAAGAGGAGGCAGAAAAGATCAAAAAGTCTCTAGAGTCTGCTGGTGCAAAGGTTGAAATTAAGTAATCAATAGTTTCTTAAACTTGAAAATACAGGAATATTATGGAAATCCGTAATTATGGTAAGGTTGCTGAAGTTATAGAGATTCAAAATCTCATACAGATTCAGACAAGGGCTTACCGTGACTTTTTGCAAGTGGACGTGCCTGCTTCTAAACGGAAGAATTTGGGAATCGAAGCGATCTTGAGAGAGATATTTCCGATAAGCAACTATGATGGGACTATGTCCTTGGACTACATTAAATACGACCTTGGAAAGCCAAGATATACTGAGGATGAGTGCAGGCAGTTGCGTTTGACTTATGGTTGCCCGTTTCGGATATGGTTACGGTTAAATAGAGCTGAACCTATCGAGGAAGAAGTATACCTTGGTGAAATACCAGTCATGATTGGTGGTGGAGAATTTATTATAAATGGAACTGAACGAGTAATTGTAACCCAGCTACATCGCTCACCTGGTATAGATTTTATCGAAGAGTTTCATGCTGAGAAAAGATTGCATTCCTGCAGAATAATTCCTGAACGAGGGAGCTGGATTGAACTGGAGGTAGGGAAAAAGGATATTCTTACGGTAAAAATTGATCAGAGTGGAAAGCTGCCATCTACCTGTTTTCTGAGGGCACTTTCTGAAGATTATACAAATGATGAAGATATTATTAGGCTCTTTTACGAAACTGAAACAGTGAAGGTTCCTGATTTTGCTTCGGCTGTTAAATTAAGAGGTAAGTACACAGTAGACAAAATTGTGAATCCGCAAAGCGGCGAGATTGTTCTGGAATCAGGTCGTCAAATATCGGATACCATGATTAAGGCAATAGTGGATTTGGAAATCAAAAAGATCGAAGTAATTAAAAAGATGGAAGATCCATTGATATTGAATTCTTTGGAATCAGATTTTACCAAATCGCATGAAGATGCGCTGTTGAAAATTTATGCTAGGTTTCGTCCTGGCAATCCGCAACAAGTGGAAAAAGCACGGCAGCTATTTTATGATAAGTTTTTTGATGTCAAGCGTTATAGATTAGGGTTAGTCGGAAGATTTAGGTTAAATAGAAAGTTAGGGCACAATATTAACGAAGCCGAAATGACGTTGCAAAAGGAAGACTATGTGGATGCTGTGCGATACTTAATGAAACTGAGGAAAGGTGAACTTGGCGTATCTGTTGATGATATTGATAATTTAGGAAATAGACGGCTTCGAACAATTGATGAGTTGGCAGGTGAAGAGTTGCGCAAAGGCTTCTTGAAGTTGAGGAGAACTGTGCAGGAAAGATTAAGTGTTAAAGATTCGGAGCAATTTACGCCACGCTCTCTTGTTAATTCCAAGGCTATTTTTTCTGCAATTGACTATTTTTTTAGCAGAAGTGAGCTATCTCAAGTATTAGATCAAACGAATCCATTGGCTCAATTAACTCATGAAAGAAGGTTGAGTGCATTGGGACCTGGGGGGTTAAATCGAAAAAGGGCTGGCTTTGAGGTCCGTGACGTCCATGTGTCTCACTACGGTAGGGTTTGTCCTATTGAGACACCTGAGGGCACAAATATAGGGCTAATAGCATCTCTGAGTATATATGCGACAACAGATGAGTATGGCTTCTTAATTAGTCCGTATCGTATAATTGATAAAGGAAAGATTACTGAAAAAATAACATATCTACGTGCTGACGAAGAAGAGAATAAATTTATAGCTCCTGCAGACGTACTAATGAAAGGTTCTGGTAAAAAAGAGAAAGATATTGTTCTCTGTCGATATAATGGTGACTTTCATCAGGTTAATTTCAAAGATGTTAATTACATGGATGTTTCTCCAAAGCAATTGGTTGGGGTATCTGCCAGTCTAATACCATTTCTTGAGCATAGCGATGCCAACAGGGCACTTATGGGTTCTAACATGCAGAGGCAGGCGGTTCCTCTATTAAGAACAGAACCTCCGATAATTGGTACAGGTATGGAGAGATTTGTAGCTCAAAATTCGAGTATGACTGTTCAGGCAATAAGTGCCGGGACTGTGACAAAAGTAGTGGCAGATGAGATTGTAATCGAAGATAAAGACAGCTATAAGCTAAGGAAATTTATTGGGTTAAATGAAGGTACTTGTTTGAATCAGAAGCCTATAGTTGTTGAAGGACAAAAGGTAAAGAAGGGCGAGGTTATTGCTGATGGTGCTGCAACTTGTAATGGAGAATTGAGCCTTGGTAAGAATGTGTTGGTCGCCTTTATGACGTGGGATGGTTACAATTTTGAGGATGCTATGGTTATTAGTGAAGCCTTGCTTAAAGATGATCGTTTTACCTCCATACATAGAGATGAATTTGAGGTGGAAATAAGAGAGACAAAATTGGGTAGAGAGGAGTTTACGCGTGATATACCCAATGTCTCGGAAAAAGCTTTAAGTAATCTTGACAAAAGTGGTGTGATTCGAATTGGAACAAAAGTAAAACCTGGGGATATATTGGTTGGTAAAATAGCTCCAAAAAGCAGGAGTGAGTTGTCTCCGGAAGAAAAGTTGCTGCATGCCATTTTTGGAAGAGCTGGTGAGGATGTTAAAAATGAATCTCTTGAGGTTCCGTCTGGCATGGACGGAATTGTTATAAATACACAGGTATTTTCAAGAAAATCATATTTGTCTGATGATAAGAGACAGAAAATCTTACAGGAGATAAGTGAAATAGAGACAAAATATGATGAAAGCATTTCAAAAGAATTTGTCAAAATGCTGAAGTCGATCGATGAAGAAGTTAAGGAGCCTCTGATTGATATACAAACCGGGCAGATATATGCGATCGAGCGTGGGATATCGGCGAAGGCGGTACTTGTGTTAGAAGAACGTTTTGATATTGAAAACATAGGATTTGGCAATAAGAAAAAAAAGGAAAAGGCAATTGAAATTAGTAAGGGTTACTGTGAAAAAATAGAGCTCCTGAAAGATGAAAGAGACAGAAAGATCAACAATCTTAAGAGGGGTGATGAATTACCAACCGGGGTGTTGGAACTTGCAAAGATTTCAATTGCTACGAAAAGAAAGCTATCTGTGGGAGACAAGATGGCGGGTAGACATGGTAACAAAGGCGTAATTTCTAAAATTCTTCCGGAAGAGGATATGCCTTTTTTGGCAGATGGCACAAGGGTCGAAATGTTACTGAATCCATTAGGTGTACCTTCGAGAATGAATGTAGGGCAGATTTTGGAAACTCATTTAGGGTTGGCTGCTAAAGCTATTGGTTTCCGGGCGATTACGCCAATTTTTGAGGGTGCAACTGAAGAAGAAATTAGGGATACGCTGAAAGAAGCGGGTTTACCCGAAGACGGAAAATCTGTATTATACGATGGACGTACCGGCGAGGTTTTAGACCAGAAGGTTACTGTAGGATATATGTACATGCTAAAACTGCATCATTTGGTAGATGAAAAAGTACACGCAAGGGCAACGGGCCCATACTCATTAATTACTCAGCAACCTTTGGGAGGAAAGGCTAGATTTGGTGGACAAAGGTTTGGAGAAATGGAAGTGTGGGCACTTGAAGCGTATGGTGCAGCTCATAATTTGCAGGAACTACTTACTGTAAAAAGTGATGATGTTGAGGGTAGAACAAAGATTTACGAGTCAATGGTGAAAGGGGAAAATACGCTTGAGGCAGGCACCCCTGCTTCGTTCGAAGTGCTTGCCAACGAAATTGCGGGACTTGGTTTGAGTTTAAAATTGGAAAAGAAAAAGATGGAAGCCCTGAAAGAGGCATAAGTTTAATCTGTATAAATGCAAGTAGTGATTGTGAGTTCCTATAAGATTTTCTTTTAATAAAGGTTTTTGTGATGGCAGATATAATGTACGATAAAATAAACGAGTATAGTTCCGTGAAAGTATCTCTTGCGTCACCAGAAGATATAAGAAGCTGGTCTTATGGTGAAGTAAAAAAACCGGAAACTATAAATTATCGTACCTACAGAGCTGAAAAAGATGGTTTGTTTTGTGAGCGTATTTTCGGCCCTGAGAGAAATTGGGAGTGTTTTTGCGGAAAATATAAAGGGATAAAGCATAAAGGTATAATATGTGACCGGTGTGGGGTGAAGATTACGCACTCACGTGTGAGAAGAAAGCGTATGGGCCACATTAATTTAGCTGCGCCTATAGTGCATATATGGTTCTTTAAAGCAATGCCATCTCGTTTAGGTACGCTTTTAGGAATGAAGACTACTTCTTTAGAAAGAATCATCTATTTCCAAGATTATGTGGTAATCGACCCGGGAAGTACTCCATTAAAAGAATATCAGATACTGAGTGAGGAAGAATTTAAAGCAAATAAAGAGAAATATGGAGAACAATCCTTCCGGGCAGGTATGGGGGCAGAATCAATACGTATGTTACTACAAAAGCTTGATTTGGTGATGTTATCAAGCGAATTGCGCGAAGAACTTAATCAGACAAAGTCTAAACAGCGTGCGAAAGAGATAATTAAGAGATTGGAGATTGTGGAGGCGTTTCGTGATTCCGGCAATAAGCCTGAATGGATGGTGTTAAGCGTTGTTCCAGTAATTCCTCCCGATCTGAGGCCACTGGTCCTTTTGGAAAGTGGAAATTTCGCCACTTCAGATTTGAATGATCTTTACAGGAGAATTATCAATAGAAATAATCGCTTGAAGAAATTGATTGATTTGAATGCTCCAGAAGTCATTATAAGAAACGAAAAAAGGATGTTACAACAGGCAGTGGATGCATTGTTTGATAATACAAGGGGAAAACGTCCTGTCTTGGGGAGCAATAATAGGCCATTAAAATCACTAACCGATATGATAAAAGGCAAGCAGGGGCGTTTTCGTGAAAATCTGCTTGGGAAAAGAGTTGACTATTCAGCACGTTCGGTAATCGTGGTAGGCCCAGAGTTGAAATTACACCAGTGTGGATTGCCAAAGAAAATAGCGCTGGAGTTGTTCCAGCCCTTTATAATAAGAAGATTGAAGGAGTTAGGTCTTGCGGATACGATTAAGAGTGCAAAGAAAATGTTGGGACGTAAAGACAATGAAGTATGGGACATCCTCGATGAGGTAGTCAAAAGTCATCCGGTGTTACTCAATAGGGCTCCGACGTTGCATAGAATGGGTATTCAGGCCTTTGAACCTATACTTGTTGAGGGAAATGCAATTAAGTTGCATCCGTTGGTTTGCCGTGGTTTCAATGCTGATTTTGACGGAGATCAAATGGCCGTACATCTCCCTCTTTCGATCGAAGCGCAAGTTGAAGCGGTCACATTAATGTTGTCTACAAACAATATTTTCTCACCAGCTTCAGGTGAACCAATTATAACGCCAACTCAGGATATTGTTTTGGGTTGTTCTTACCTTACAACGAGTTTGCAAGATAGTCCAGAAGTGAAGATTAAAATTTTTAGCGGACAAGAAGAGGTTCTATATGCGTTGGCACTAAAAAAGATACATTTACATACAAAAATTGAGTTAAGGATACAGCAAGCTAGAATTATTAAGGACAAGATTGGTACGGAAGAACCTAAAAAAGGATTATGCACAACGACGGCAGGTCGAGTCGTTTTTAACAATATATTACCTAAAGGGATGCCATTTTACAATTATACGTTGGATTTGAAAGGTATTAGCAGAATAATACAGGATTGTTATAAACTACTTGGTAGAGAAAAGACTATTGACTTATTAGATGATATCAAAGAAGTAGGTTTTAAGGAATGTACAAAGGCGGGGCTTTCCTTTGCGGTAACAGATATAAAAATGCCGAAAAAGAAACAAGAAATTATAGACAAAACCCAAGAAGAGATTGAGAAAATACAGAAATTATACCGGAAAGGTGTAATAACTGAAGGGGAACGTTATAACCAGATTATAGATAGTTGGACTTATGCAGGGGAAAGAGTTGCAGAGGAGATGTTGAGTGAACTTAAAAACGATATAAGAGACGGAAAGCCTTACTTGAATCCCGTGTACTTAATGTCATCGTCTGGCGCAAGGGGTAGCTCGCAGCAGCTAAGGCAGCTGGCTGGTATGCGCGGTTTGATGGCAAAACCTTCTGGTAAGATCATTGAAGCACCAATTAAAGCCAATTTTAGGGAAGGTTTAGGAGTACTCGAGTATTTCAGTTCAACTCATGGTGCAAGAAAAGGTTTGGCCGATACTGCTCTAAAAACTGCCGATTCAGGATATTTAACGAGAAAATTGGCAGATGTTGCACAAAATGTAGTTATAACTGCGCAAGATTGCGGTACTACAAATGGAATTACTAAGAGTGTGGTTTATCGTGGGGAAAAAGTTGAGGTGTCGTTGAGCAAGATTATTGCCGGTCGGGTAGCGAGAAATAATATTGTAGACTTGGTAAAAGATGAAGTTATTGTAAGTGAAAATGAGCTGATTACAGATGAAAAAGGAAAAAGAATTGAGGCTTTAGGGTACGAGAAAATCAAAGTACGTTCACCATTGACGTGTGAAATGTCATTGGGTCTTTGCGTGAAGTGTTATGGAATGGATTTGTCAAGGGGACAATTTGTTGAAGAAGGTATGGCTGTAGGGATTATTGCGGCGCAATCGATTGGTGAACCAGGTACGCAGCTTACCATGAAAACATTCCACATTGGCGGAACAGCAACTCGTTCTGTGGAAGAGTCAGAGATAAAGGCGAAACGCGGCGGGGTTGTGATGTATAATAATTTGACTGTAGTAAAAAATCCACAAGAAAAAAATGTCGCTATTAATGCAAATGGAGAAATATTGCTTATTGATTCCAAGGGGAGACAAATTGATAAACATACCGTAGTTCTTGGAGCGGAAGTGTTGGTCTTGGAAAATACTGCTGTAGTTGCTCATCAGGTGTTGTCAAGGTGGGATCCCCATATGATTCCAATATTGACTGAAATGGCAGGGAAGATTCGTTTCGAAGACATTGTTGTTGGTAAGACGATGAGGCAGGAATCTGATCTTGCTACTGGGGTTAAACGGAAAGTTATTATGGAGCACAAGGGCGATTTGCATCCACAAATCATTATAGTAGATGAGACAGGCAAAATTTTGGGTTTGTATCCAATTCCCGAAAAGGCACATATTGAGGTAGAAGAGGGGGAAAGTGTTACTGCGGGTACTTTGCTTGCAAAAACACCAAGAGAAATATCGAGAACGGAAGATATCACTGGTGGTCTGCCAAGAGTGGCAGAAATTTTTGAGGCTAGAAAACCTAAGGAACCTGCAGTGATGAGCGAGATCGATGGTACTGTAGAGGTAGGTGAAAAGCGAAGAGGGAAGCGAACAATATTGGTTAAGAGTGAAACAGGGATGGAGATCGAGCACCTTGTGCCCAGAGGTAAACATCTAAAAATACATAGAGGTGATAACATTAAGGCGGGTAGTCCGCTAGTTGAGGGACCACTTATTCTGCAGGATATCTTAAGAATAAGTGGTGAGGAAGAGTTACAAACATATATGTTGAAAGAGGTTCAAAACGTCTATCGTTCTCAGAATGTACCTATTGATGATAAGCATATTGAGATCATAATTGGTCAGATGCTCAGAAAGGTAAAAGTAGACGATGTAGGTGATACAAGTTTATTGCCCGGGCAAATTTTTGATAAATTTAAATTTAAAGATGAAAATAAAAAAATAATAGAAAAGGGTGGAAAGCCAGCAACCGCTAAACCTATGCTGAGCGGAATAACGAAGGCATCTTTGCAATCTGATAGCTTTATATCTGCCGCTTCATTTCAGGAAACAACAAAAGTCCTGACAAGAGCAGCGCTAGAGGGTAAGATTGACGGCTTGGTTGGGCTAAAAGAGAATGTAATTCTTGGGCATCTCGTGCCTGCTGGAACGGGTTATAAATCTTATTGCTCGCTTTATGCAGTGCCAACAGGGGAATTTGCTCAAAAAGGAATGGATAAACTAGAAAATAAAGAACTTGTGACGTCAAACTAGCGATAGTAGGAGGATAAAAATATGCCAACGATAAATCAATTAATTAAAAGAGGAAGAGCGAATATTAGAAATAAAAGTAAAAGTCCTGATTTGGAAAAATGTTCACATAAAAAGGGAGTTTGTCTTCAAGTTATGACAAGAACACCGAAAAAACCAAATTCTGCATTAAGAAAAGTTGCTAGGGTTAGGTTGTCTAATGGTAGGGAAATAACTGCTTATATTCCTGGTGAAGGTCATAATTTACAGGAGCATTCTATTGTACTGGTGAGGGGGGGGCGAGTAAGAGACCTTCCTGGAATTAAATATCATATAATTCGTGGGACGTTAGATTGTGCGGGTGTCGATGGCAGAAGACGTTCTCGTTCTAAATACGGAGCAAAGACACCTAAGTAGGTTTTAACGAAGGAGAATGTAGTTTATGGCACTTGCATATAGGAGCACAGAGGTATATCTGCAACCAGATGTAAAATATAACAGTAAAATGGTCTCAAAATTCATCAATAGCTTGATGCGAAAAGGAAAAAAAAGTATCGCAGAGGGCGTGTTTTACGATGCAATGGGAGTGATTGAAAAAAAGATAACTGATGTTGAATCTTTAGAAATATTTGAAACAGCAGTAAATAACGTTAAGCCACTGGTAGAGGTTCGTTCAAAACGTGTAGGGGGAGCTACATATCAGGTGCCTGTTGAGGTTCCGAAGAAGCGGCAAACTGCATTGGCTCTTCGGTGGATAATAGGCGCAGCGAAAGGAAAAAAGGGACGCCCGATGTTTCAACGGTTAGCAGATGAACTTGTGGATGCATATAAAAAACAAGGAATTGCTATAACACAACGGGAAAATACCCACAAGATGGCTGAAGCCAACAAGGCATTTGCTCATTTCGCATGGTCAAAATTTTAGTATTTAGCACAGGAAGTATAATCTATGAATATTGAAAAAATGAGAAATTTTGGTATCGCAGCACACATTGATGCTGGCAAAACGACTACTTCTGAACGAATTCTTTATTATACAGGAAAATCATATAAGATGGGTGAAGTACATGATGGTACTGCAGTAATGGATTGGATGGAAGAAGAACAAAAACGAGGAATCACCATAACTGCGGCAGCAACAACTTGTGCTTGGAATGATTACCAGTTTAATTTAATTGATACGCCTGGCCATGTGGATTTCACTATAGAGGTAGAACGATCATTACGCGTGTTAGACGGGGCTATTTGTGTGTTCTGCGGTGTTGGTGGCGTTGAAGCACAATCTGAAACAGTGTGGCGTCAGGCTGATAGATATGGCGTTCCTAGAATATGTTTTGTGAATAAGATGGATCGGGTAGGTGCTGATTTTATGAAGGTCGTTGGTGAAATTAATGAACGATTGGGTATAAAAGCTATTCCTATCCAAATACCACTTGGTAAGGAACATGGGTTTAAAGGTGTTATAGATCTTGTGAATATGAAGGCTATAGTATACTCAGATGATGTTGATAAATTGGGGGTGAATTATTCGGTAGAAGAAATTCCTGCTGAATATAAAAACGATGCCGAAAAACAGCGAGAAAAAATGATCGAGGGGCTAGCAGAGCAAATCGATTTTTTAACTGAAAAATTTTTAAATGGTGAAAAAATATCAAACGACGAGATAAAAAAAGCCATCCGTGAGGGTGCGATTGATCTGAAACTTGTACCTGTAATGTGTGGTTCTGCGTTTAAGAAAAAAGGAATTCAGCCGCTTCTTGACGCAGTATGTGATTACTTGCCATCTCCGCTTGATAGAAAATCACTTGTTGGCACAAATCCATATACTGACGAGGAAGTAACTAGAAAACCACTTCCAGATGAGCATTTTAGCGCACTTGCTTTCAAAATTGCATCCGATAAACATGGCGACCTGACATTTATTAGGGTTTATTCCGGCAAAATAACTTCAGGCACAAGGGTAATAAATTCTGGGAAAGATAAGAAAGAATTAATCAGTCGCATTTATAAAATGCACGCTAATACTCGAGAGCAAGTAGATGAGCTTTTATGTGGTGAAATAGGTGCAGTAATTGGTCTGAAGTATACGGTAACAGGCGATTCCTTGAGTGATTCAGATCACCCTATCGTTCTCGAGAAGATGGAATTCCCAGATACGGTAATCTCAATGGCAATAGAACCAAAGACAGACGCAGAAAAAGAAAAACTAGGAGTGGTCTTGGCAAAATTAGCAAAAGAAGATCCCACGTTTAAAGTGCACTTGGATAGAGAGACTGGACAGATGATCATATCTGGTATGGGTGAGTTGCATTTGGAAGTAATTAAAAATAGGATGTTAAGTGAGTATAAGGTTGATGCTAATGTAGGGGCTCCAAAGGTATCGTACAGAGAAACAATAGGTAAAAAAGTTGAGGTTGAAGGCAAATTTATTCAACAGACTGGTGGTCACGGTCAATTTGGACATGTGTGGATTACATTGGAACCTTTTAAAGGGGAAGAACCTGTAACATTTGTTGATGACATTAAGGGTGGAAAGATTCCCAAGCAGTTTGTAAGGTCTGTGGAAAAAGGGATTCGAGAGACAGCCTCAACTGGTGTGGCAGGTGGGTACACGCTTATAGATATAAAAGTTACGTTAACGGATGGTTCGACCCACCCGGTAGATTCTTCAGATTTGGCTTTTTATACTGCAGCGAGTATTGCTTTAAGAAAAGGTGTGGAAATGGCAAAGTCAATATTGCTGGAGCCAATAATGTCTTTAGAAATTGTTGTTCCCGAGCAGTATATGGGCGATGTAATTAGTGAAATACATAGCAGAAGAGCAAATATTCTTGAAATGGGATCAAGGGGAGGCCTCAGGATTATTAAGGGTGATGTCCCGCTTGCTGGGATGTTTGGGTATTCAACAGTGTTGCGGTCAATAACACAAGGGAGAGGTACATTTACCATGGAGCCATTGGAATATAGACCTGCACCGGCAAAGGCATTCAGTAGTGTTGCATAGTGTAACTTCAAAATAATTGGAGGTTAGATCGATGGGGAAAGAGATATTTAAGCGGACGAAGCCGCATGTGAACGTTGGGACGATAGGGCATGTAGATCATGGGAAGACGACGTTGACGTCGGTGATAACGCATGTGTTGGCGAAGCAGGGGTTGGCTAAGGAGAGGGCGTACGATACGATAGACAAGGCGCCAGAGGAGCGGGAGCGTGGAATAACGATAGCGATATCACATGTGGAGTACGAGACGCAGAAGAGGCATTATGCCCATGTGGATTGTCCAGGTCATGCGGATTATGT